>NZ_JBNYXW010000011.1:0-252037 GCF_051380875.1 Janthinobacterium woesei | reverse complement strand
TTGCGTTGCATCAAGCAGCGAAAACACCCGCCCGAAGGTGTCGTGCGAGGCGATGCCGTTGGCAAACGGCAGCTGTTGGCGCAGCCAGTCGAGCTTCGTTTCGCTCCACTCGACAACCGCAGTCCAACTCTCCGCGCCACTGATGACGGCGCAGATCGCCGCCAGCAGCAATTCGTCGAGTCGATAGGCGCATTGCCGCGCACGCGGGTCGTTCAAGTCATCGAATGCTGCCACCAACGAGATCGGTTCGTTTGCCATTTGCGCGTCCAAATATTGAGAGTAAACGCCTTTCTTGGCAGGTTTACAAGCAATATTTTTTCCCTACGGCCAAACCGACCACTAATCCTTCATGCAATCGCCCTGAGGGAAACGCCGCTGCTATGGCAAACCATGAATATACAGAAATTAAATATTTCTCTTTAGAAACAACAGCTTTTGATGCAAATCTATTCAATTGTTGCATCGCACAAGATTCACTTGACTTCGATTTTTTTAACCGTAGAATAGGGTTTGTTGCGTTGCACAATTCTTGTTCAGCTTGAAAAATTTAGATTCACCTGCTTTCCCAAACGGTACACGCAGCATCAAATTAACCAGATTTCAACATTTTTGGAGATTTATATGTTTTCAATTCCTGAGCAATTTTCGTCCGCTACCAAAACCAACCTGGAAGCCCAATTCGCCCTGTTCTCGTCGTTGGCGGGCAAGGCCTTCGAAGGCATCGAAAAAATCGTCGAGCTGAACCTGACCGCTGCCAAGGCGACGCTGGAAGAATCGACGGCCGCCGCCCAGCAATTGCTGTCGGCAAAAGATCCCCAGGAATTTTTCTCGCTGAGCGCTGCACAAGCCCAGCCTAGCGCCGAAAAAGCCATCGCTTACGGCCGTCACCTGGCTGCCATCACGTCCAGCACGCAAGCTGAATTCAGCAAAGCGGCAGAAGCGCAAATCGCCGAAACGAACCGTAAAGTCATTTCGCTGGTGGAAGAAGTGACCAAGAACGCGCCAGCCGGCTCGGAAAACGCGGTCGCCATCCTGAAAAGCGCCATCGGCAACGCCAATGCAGGCTACGAGCAATTCTCGAAAACCAGCAAGCAAGCCGCCGAAACCATCGAAGCGAACCTGGCATCGGCCGTGAACCAGTTCACGCAAGCGGCTGAAAAAGCCGTGCCGCGCACTACTGCCAAGTAATTGCTGCAACGGAGCGCTACAGCGCTCCCGTCTGACCAGCTCCTCCAGGCATCCATCCCGCAACTCCCACACGGATGCCATTATGCCCCGACGACTCTGCCGGGGCATTTTTTATGCCCGCTCGCTTATTCTCCCAGATAGGCCGCCTTTACCCGCGGGTCGTCGAGCATGTCGGCCGCATTGCCGCCCATGGTCACCAGGCCGGAATCCATCACATAGCCGCGGTGCGCGGCCTGCAGGGCCAGGCGGGCATTCTGTTCAACCAGCAGAATCGTGATGCCTTCGGACGAAACCTTGCGGATCACCTCGAAGATTTTCTCGACCATGATGGGCGACAAGCCCATCGACGGCTCGTCGAGCAGCAGCAATGTGGGGTGGCACATCAGGGCGCGCGCCATGGCCAGCATCTGCTGCTCGCCGCCCGACAGGGTGCCGGCCATCTGCGCCGCCCGCTCCTTGAGGCGGGGAAACACCCCGAACCATTTCTCGATATCGGCCTCGACACCGGCCGCGTCCGTGCGCGTGTAGGCGCCCATCATGAGGTTTTCGCGGATCGACATGCGCGTAAACACGCCCCGCCCTTCCGGTACCATGGTCAGTTTCTTTTCCACCAGGTGAAACGATTTCGTGCCCTTGAGCGACTCGCCCATGTAGCTGATCGTGCCCTCGACCTTGCATGCGGGCAAGGTGCCCGTGATGGCCTTCAAGGTCGTCGTCTTGCCGGCGCCATTCGCGCCGATCAGGGCGATCAGCTCGCCCTGGTTGACTTCCAGGTCGATGCCCTTGACGGCCTTGATGCCGCCGTAGGCCACATGCAGGCCCGCGACTTTCAATACATTCTTGTTCAATACATTCTTGTTCAATAGATTGTTGATCATGCGTGCGATCCCCCCAGATAAGCCTCGATCACGGCCGGGTTTTGTTGTATTTCAGCCGGCAAGCCTTCGGCGATGCGCTTGCCATACTCAAGCACCGTGATGCGGTCGCACAGCCCCATCATCAGTTTCACATCGTGCTCGATCAAGAGCACGGTCTTGCCTTGCGCCTTGATTTTCACCAGCAACTCGCGCAGGGCCAGCTTTTCCGTGGCATTCATGCCGGCCGCCGGTTCATCGAGGGCCAGCAAGGTGGGGTCGGTGGCCAGCGCGCGGGCGATTTCCAGGCGCCGCTGGTCGCCATACGAGAGGAAACGCGAGGTGCGGTTGGCGAACTGGGCAATCCCGACGAAATCGAGCAATTCCATGGCACGCTTGCGTATCGATGCCTCTTCCTCGCGCGCCGCCTTGTGGCGGAAGATGGCGCCGAAGACGCCCTGGTGCGAGCGCACATGGCGCCCCACCATCACGTTTTCCAGCGCCGTCATGTCGCCAAACAGGCGGATGTTCTGGAACGTGCGCGCGATGCCCGCCTTGGCCACCTTGTGCGGCGCCGATGGCGAATAGGGCTTGCCAGCCAGTTCAAAAGTGCCCGTGTCGGGCTGGTACAGGCCCGTGATGACGTTGAAAAAAGTCGTCTTGCCGGCGCCGTTCGGGCCGATCAAGCCGTAAATCTGGCCCTGGCGGATCGTGATGCCGACATCCGTCAAGGCTTGCAGGCCGCCGAAACGCTTGTTCACGCCGGCAATATTCAAAATGATCTGTTCGCTCATGCTGCTGCCTCCTTAAGCGGACACGACGCCGGTTGGTTTATCAGGTTGATCCACATCATGGTCGGGCCGGTCTTCGCTCTTCGGCGCCGGCCACAAGCCGGCCGGACGATTGAGCATGATCAAGACCATGGCCAGGCCGTACAGCAACTGGCGCAGCACTTCCGCCTCGATCACCACATGGCCGAACAGCGCCTGCTGAGCAGGTTCGACCACATGGCGCAGCACTTCGGGGATGGAAGCAAGGATCACGCCGCCGAGGATCACGCCTGGGATATGGCCGATGCCGCCCAGCACCACCATGGCCAGCACGGCGATCGACTCCGTCAGGGAAAACGATTCCGGCGAGACAAAGCCCTGGAACGAGGCAAACATGGCGCCGGCCACGCCGCCAAACGAGGCGCCCATGGTAAAAGCCAGCAGTTTGACGTTGCGCGTGTTGATGCCCATGGCTTTCGCGGCGATCTCGTCTTCACGAATGGCCACCCAGGCGCGGCCCAGGCGCGAATGCTGCAGGCGCTTGGTGATGAAGACCACGGCGAGGCACAGGAATAAGAACAGGAAGTAATACGCATTCACGGACGGCATCGAAAAGCCGCCGACAACGACGGTGCTGTTGGTGCCCGCCTCGCCTGCCAGGTTGACGCCAAAGATACGGATGGGGTCGATCAAATTGATGCCTTGTGGGCCATTCGTGAAATTGATGGGATCGTTCAAATTGTTCATGAAGATGCGGATGATCTCGCCAAAACCCAGAGTCACGATGGCCAGGTAATCGCCGCGCAATTTCAGCGTGGGCGCGCCCAGCAGTGCGCCGAACATGCCCGCCACGGCGGCGGCCAGGGGCACGATGACCCAGATCGACAAATGGATGCCATTCTCGCGGATTTCCGGCCCCATCAGTTGCACCAGGGTCTCGCCCATCAGCGGGTATTGATTCACCACCGATTCGAGCAGGATGGCGAACTGCGGCGAAGCCAGCAGGGCCGTCAGGTAGGCGCCCACGGCATAGAAGGCAATGTAGCCCAGGTCGAGCAGGCCGGCAAAGCCGACGACGATGTTCAGTCCCAGGGCCAGCATGATGTACAACAAGGCCATGTCGATGATGCGCACCCACGAATTGCCGAACTGGGCGGCAAAAAAGGGGAAGATCACCAGCAGTGCGGCCAAGCCCAGCATGCCGGCATACGCCTTGGCGGGGTGCTTCTTGACGTCGAAATCGAGTATTGCCATGATGGTCAACTCCTTGTTTTTATGGATGACGTCAGGCGCGGTCGGCCACGCGTTCGCCCATGATGCCGGACGGGCGCAGGGTCAGCACGATGATCAGTACGACAAAGGCAAAGATATCCTGGTAGTGGCTGCCCAGGAAGCCGCCCGTGAGGTCGCCGATATAGCCGGCGCCCAGGCTTTCGATGATGCCCAGCAAAATGCCGCCCAGCATGGCGCCATAGATATTGCCGATACCGCCCAGCACGGCCGCGCAGAAAGCCTTCAGACCGGGGATGGCGCCCATGGAAAACTGGATCGAGGCGTAGTTGGCGCCCCACATCACGCCGGCCACGGCCGCCAGCGCGGCGCCGATGGCGAACGTGGCGACGATGACTTTATCGGAATCGACGCCCATGAGTCCCGCCACGCGGGGGTTTTCCGCCGTGGCCCGCATGGCGCGGCCCATTTTCGTCTTTTCCACCAGCAGCACCAGTGCGCCCATCGACAGCGCGGCCAGGGCCAGCAGCAATACTTGCGTCTGCGAAATCACGGCGCCGCCTATATTGATGGGGTCGGTCGACAGCAGTTGCGGGAACGGCAGAGGATTGCGCGTCCAGATCATCATGGCAAAAGTTTGCAGCAGGATGGAGACGCCGATGGCGGTAATCAGGGGGGCGAGGCGGGGGGCGTTGCGCAAACGGCGGTAGGCAACGCGCTCGATGATGATGTTGACCAGGATACACATGGGAATGGCGCCGAGGATGGCGGTGGCCAGTTTCAGATAGCCAGGCCAGTCGGGCACATAAATGCCCAGCAGCTTGAGTATGCTCAAGCCCACCATGGCGCCGATCATGAGCACGTCGCCGTGCGCGAAGTTAATCAGGTTCAAGACGCCGTACACCATCGTGTAACCGAGGGCGACTAAGGCATACATGCTGCCCAGCACCAGGCCATTGATGATTTGCTGGATGAATGTATCCATGGTCAGATTGCCCTATCAAATCTACATTTTTCGGGAACAACTTCTGCCAGAACATGCATCGTTGATACAAAAACGGCACCGAAGGAAAAATTCCTGCAGTGCCATCCCTGGACCGTTCTCACCAGCATAGTGCACGCACTAAAAACGGGCGCGACCCTGCTTAGTCATAACGACAACATATTCAAGCTGGAGGCAATCATAACGATCTTTTACAAAAACTAAACATGGAATAAATCAACAATTTCCAAATTAAATTCTGTTTTTTGGTAACGGTATCACCAATTCTCACGCGCATTAAAGGCTCAAGCCACGTCGCGCTTGATGCCATCGAGGCCTTTCGGCATCGGGAACGTCACGGCTTCCTGCACGCCGTCGAGCGGGCGCACGCTGCGCACGCCGCACTCTTTCAAGCGGTCGATAACGGCTTGCACCAGTACCTCGGGCGCGGAGGCGCCAGCCGTCACTCCCACGCGCAGCTTGCCTTCCAGCCAGGTCGGGTCGATTTGCGAGGCATTATCGACCATGTAGGCTGGCGTGCCCATTTTCTCGGCCACTTCGCGCAAACGGTTCGAATTCGAGCTGTTTGGACTGCCGACGACGATCACAAGTTCCACTTGCGGCGCCATGAATTTCACGGCTTCCTGGCGGTTGGTGGTGGCGTAGCAAATGTCAGCTTTTTTCGGCTCGGCAATATTCGGATATTTCTGTTTCAAAGCCGCAATAATGTCGCGAGTGTCGTCAACTGACAACGTTGTCTGCGAGACATAGGCCACGCTGTCCGGATTGGCGACCTGCAACGTCGCCACATCATCGAGCGTTTCCACCAGGTGCATGCCCATGTCGGCCTGGCCCATCGTGCCTTCGACCTCGGGATGTCCATCGTGGCCGATCATGATGATCTCGCGGTCTTCGCGGCGCATCTTGGCCACTTCCATGTGCACCTTGGTCACCAGCGGGCAGGTGGCGTCAAAAATGCTCAAGCCGCGCGATTCGGCCTCGGCGCGCACGGCTTTCGACACGCCATGCGCGGAAAACACCAGCGTATTGCCGGCTGGCACGTCATCGAGGTCATCGATGAAGATGGCGCCCTTGTTGCGCAGGTCGGCCACCACATAGGCGTTGTGGACGATTTCATGGCGCACATAGATCGGTGCACCAAATTGCTGCAAGGCACGCTCGACGATTTCGATCGCCCGGTCGACGCCGGCGCAAAAACCGCGTGGCTGGGCCAGTAACAGTTCCTTATCCATCGCTACTCCTTCTTTACAGGACCGAGATGAGTTTGACTTCAAAGCGCAGCGGCTGGCCCGCCAGCGGATGATTGAAGTCGAACAGGGCCGAATCGTCGCGCAGTTCGCGCAGCACGCCGGCAAAGCGGCCGCCGCCCGGCGCAGCGAAGTCGACCAGGTCGCCAATCTTGTAGTCGGCGCCCGGCACCGAGTTTTCATCCAGGGTGGCGCGCGAGACGGACTGCACCAGTTCGGCATTACGCTCGCCAAAGCCTTCGCCAGCGGCCAGTTCGAAGGTCTTGTGCGTGCCTTCAGGCAAACCTAGCAAGCGTTGTTCGAGGAACGGCGCCAGCTGGCCCTGTCCCAGCATCAACGTGGCGGGATTTCCGCTAAAGGTAGTGACAATATCAGTACCGTCAACAGTAGCAAGACGATAATGCAGGGTGAGGTAAGCCGCTTCGGTGACGACTGCTGGTTGCTCGTTGGACATAGTGAGTTTTCAGGTGACTGGTGCAAAACGATATTGTAAGCCACCCTGAGCGACTACGCCCCATGCCGTATCAAAGAAGCGCCGTCTTGGCCCCCATCAAGGCAAAAACGCCAACGTTCCTGACAGCCGGTGGCGCTCCAGCCATGTCATGCGCGCCACAGCCGCCCACTCAGTTAGCAGCTTTTTCTGCCACATCAGGCAAGCTGTCGAGCAAGGCCAGCACATCGTCCTTCGATTCGCTGGAAAAGCCCATCTGCGCAGTCACGCCGATCTTGCCGTTGGCATCTTGCGTGGCAGAGAAGGCGGCAATGCCCAGCGCGCGCTCAAACAGAATCACCTTCTTGCCGCTATGGAGATCGGTGGCCGACACCTTGCCCAGCCCACCTTCCTGCGACACCAGGATAGGCCGTCCTGGCACATTGAACCAATTAATGCGCCAGAAATAATGGCTCATGTTGCGCGTGCCGTTCGGCTCGTAGGCGCTTTCGAAGGAATCCATCTGCGCGCATTTGGCAACAAAATAATTTTTTTGCTTGCAAGCGCTCATCACCTGCACCTGCTTGCTTTCCAGCGAGATATTCACCGGCACCAAGCGATTATTCTGGATATTGAGCAGCGCATAATCCTCTTTCTTGCTCATGCCCACGGAGGCGCCCAGCGATTGCACGGCGCTGAACAGGGCGCCCAGCGAATTGCCCGCTTGCGTGCCGTTCGACGTGGGCGTGCGTTCGAGCAGAATATAGCCGGTATTGGCAATATCACCATTTTGCAGGGCAGCAATAGAAAACGCTTCCGGCGCGATGATATTGGTCGTGCCGACGCCGGGAACATAGCGAAAACCCGTATTGTCGCGGGAGATCACGAAGCCGCGCGATGACGGTATCAGGCGGTAGCCATTGAATTTTTTGCCCGTCACTGTCATGACCTGCCACAACTGCCCCTGCTTTTGTGCCGTGGCAATGGTGATCGGCTCGGCATTGGCCAGGGCGCGGCCAGCCTTGAGCACGTATTCACCAGGGCTGGTTTCCGCCAGGTACGTAAAATCGCCCGACTGTGCATCAAAACCGTAGGTCGTGATCTTACCTTCCGGATCGATGTAACGTTGGCCATTGATGGCAAAACCGTCGCGAAAGCGCTCAAATTGCACACCTTGCGTCAGTGTTGGAAATTGATTGAAAGCAGTTGCCAGCGCCGCATCACTACGCTGTGGCAGCAGATTGGCAGGCGCTGCCTGTGGCGCAGCACCCTGCACCTGCAAGGCACGCCCCATTTGCTGCTGCAACAGCATATTCAGCACCTGTTTTTGCTGCTCGGGCGTCAGGGCATCCAGGTTTTGCGCTTGCACAGGCTGTGCGAAAATCAAGGTGGCGAATATCAAGGCGATGCTTTTTTTCATGAGATCGTAGTTTACTGATTAAAAATATCAAAATTGCAGCCAGCCTGCACTGCCCGGTATTGCATCAGTGGTTGCCACGCTTGCGTAGCAAAATTGGCAATGATGAATATCATAAGTCATACATGATTAAATTGCCAACTGGAAATAAAACACTACCAAAGGCAACATCTGCACGCATTTGCGCCTACGTCCAGGTGACAGCGAATTTCCCGACGATTAGGCGCATATCAGTACCGCGCGCTGCGCGGTACTGATAATGCAGTGTGGGGCCAGCGATGACAGCGCAGGGACAGGACAGCGTTTTTTTCCTGCCAGACCCGCACAACGCAAAACAGGAGAACAGCATGGCAATCAAGGATTGGCCGGCCAGTGAACGGCCGCGTGAGCGCCTGATCAAGGAGGGCGCGCAGTCGCTGTCGGATGCGGAATTACTGGCCGTGTTCCTGCGCACGGGCGTGCGCGGCAAGAGTGCGGTGCAGCTGGCGCGCGAGACGGTGGCGCACTTCGGTTCCTTACGGGGCCTGTTTGGCGCCAGCCTGGTGAGCTTTTCCGCAGTGCACGGCATGGGCAGCGCCAAGTTTGCCCAGCTGCAAGCGGTGCTGGAACTGGCGCGGCGCGCCATCATCGAAGATTTGCAGACGGGCCAGGCCTTGAATTCACCGCACGCCGTCAAGGATTATTTGCGCCTGACCCTGGGCAACCTGGCGCATGAAGCATTTCACGTGTTGTTTTTGGACGTCAAGAACCGCCTGATCGCCAGCCAGGAAATGTTTCGCGGCACCCTTACCCATACCAACGTCTATCCGCGTGAAGTGGTCAAGCAGGCGCTGCTGCACAACGCGGCCAGCGTCATGCTGGCCCACAACCACCCGTCCGGCACGCCCGAGCCCAGCGAATCGGACTTGCTGCTGACGCGCGCGCTGGTGCAGGCCTTGTCGCTGGTCGACGTGCGCGTCCTCGACCATTTTATCGTGGCCGGGCGGCAAGTGCATTCGTTTGCCGAACACGGCCAGATCTAGGCTGCTTGCCGCATGGCATCGGCCAAGCGGTAGTTAACCATGTGTAAACAAGGACATACGCAAGCATGGCCAGCTACTTATCTAGCAGTAAACACGGTGGTTTACAAGCATCGCCCCTATGAAAACACGTAAAAGTCAAATTGTTAAATTAATTCAAAACAACAAGACACAATTGTTTTTCGCAAGTCATTGATAAATCTGCTTATTTTGGATATACTCTCGTTTTTCCAATTTGGAATATCTTTAAGGAGTGCGCCATGGCACGTGTTTGCCAAGTCACTGGGAAGAAGCCGATGGTCGGCAACAATGTTTCCCATGCAAACAACAAAACCAAACGTCGTTTTTTGCCTAACTTGCAAAATCGTCGTATTTTTGTTGAATCTGAAAACCGCTGGGTCTCCCTGCGTTTGTCCAACGCCGGTCTGCGCGTCATCGATAAAGTCGGCATCGACGCCGTATTGGTCGACATGCGCGCTCGTGGCGAAAAAGTCTAATTAGCAGAATAAGGGAGCTATCATGGCAAAATCAGGCCGCGACAAAATCAAGTTAGAATCGACCGCCGGTACGGGTCACTTCTATACGACTACCAAAAACAAGCGTACGACGCCTGCGAAAATGGAGATCATGAAATTTGATCCTAAAGCACGCAAGCACGTAACGTACAAAGAAACCAAGATCAAGTAATCGATCTTTGCTTCGTGAAAAAACCGCTTTCGAGCGGTTTTTTTACGTCCCGATATTTATCCGCACTCCAGGCAATGGATGGCGGGAAAAAAATGGCCCCGCAAGCGGAGCCACTGTCTCACATCAATCTTCACATCAATCTGCTATCAGGCATAGCTGCGCAGGCGCAAGGAGAAATCCTGCAGCGACTTGATACCCGACGCTTCGGCGCGCGTGCACCAGTCTTGCAGCTTGTGCAGCAACTGTTCGCGCGTAAAGTGCGAACGCTCCCAGATGGCGCCCAATTCCACGCGCATGTGGTGCATGGTTTCCAGCGCCTTGCTGTGCTGGAACAATTCCGACAACTGCTCGTGGTGCGCATCGGCCAGCTTGCCCGGTTCGCGCTGCATCAGCTTGCGCGACGATTTCAGGAAACGCTTTTCCAGTTCGGCCTTGTGCTTCAAGTGTTCCAGCTCTTCCTTCCAGGCATGCTTGATCGACTTCGCATATTTGGCCATCACGTCATAGCGGTTGGCGATGACCGACTGCAAGGTCTCGAAGTCCGCTTCCAGCTTGCCGTGCGAGAACTTCGGCTCCGGCGCCAGCTTTTTGACTTTTGCCAGGCCCAGCATTTCCAGCGCGCGGATGTACGCCCAGCCAATATCGATTTCATACCACTTCGACGACAGCTTGGCCGACGTTGCATACGTATGGTGATTGTTATGCAACTCTTCGCCACCGATCAGGATACCGAATGGAATGATATTGGTGGCCGCGTCGGCGCAGTCATAGTTGCGGTAGCCCCAATAGTGGCCGATGCCGTTGATGATGCCGGCCGCCGTGATGGGGATCCACATCATTTGCACGGCCCACACGGAAATGCCGATCACGCCAAACAGGATGAAATTGATGACGAACAGCGACACCACGCCCAGCCAGCTGTATTTGGTGTACAGATTGCGCTCGATCCAGTCGGTCGGCGTGCCATGGCCATACTTTGCCATGGTTTCCAGGTTCTTCGATTCAGCGCGGTACAACTCGGCGCCTTCCCAGAAGACTTTCTTGATGCCGCGCGTCACGGGGCTGTGCGGATCTTCTTCCGTATCGCATTTGGCGTGGTGCTTGCGGTGAATTGCCGCCCACTCCTTGGTGACCTGGCCCGTCGTCAGCCACAGCCAGAAACGAAAGAAATGACTGGGAATCGCATGCAATTCCAGCGCGCGGTGAGCCTGGTGGCGATGCAGGTAAATCGTGACGCTGGCGATCGTGATATGCGTGACCACCATGGTGTACAAGAAAACTTGCCATGCGGACAGATCAGTAATGCCAGTTGCCATGAACTGCAATACGTCGTGTAAAACGGAACTCAATGTCATTACTACTACTCCAAGTGGACAGGGCATGCGCACGGTCGCTCCAGTCGCTCTGGAGGTCCGGCAGAGTTTTTTAGGCGTGATTGGTGATTGTACGCCCTATAATTGTACGCTCTAATGGGCGCGATCAGGCAAAAACGAGGACACGCAGCGGGGTTAAGGCTACGTGCCGGCAGGCGCGGATTCACCCTCCGCAGCGCTGGTGAGCGGTGCGGCAGGCGTACCAACAATACGCAATTCGCGTTGCGGGAACGGTACACTGACCTTGTGTTCCTGCAAGGTGCGCCAAATGGCGCGGTTCACATTCGACTTCACCCCGCCGGTGCCGTTTTCCGGGTCCGCGATCCAGAAACCGATCTGCAGATCCAGGCCGTCGGCGCCGAAACGCACGAGGGTGACCGATGGCGGATTGCTTTGCGACACGCGCGGAACCTTGGCCGCCGCCGCTTCCAGCAAGGGAAAGATGGCATCGAGATCCGTTTCATAGCCAACCGACACGGCCGTCGACAGCCACACCATGCGGTTGCTCAGCGACATGTTCTGCACGCCGCCGGAAATCAGCATTTCATTCGGCACGATGGATTCAACGCCATCGCCGCCCAACAACACAGTATAGCGTGTATTGATCTGCGTGACTTTGCCCGTAAATTGGCCGACGGTGATCATGTCGCCGATGGTCAGGCTGCGGTCGAGCAGGATGATGAAGCCGGAAACGAAGTTCGCGGCAATCTTTTGCAGGCCGAAACCGAGCGCCACGCCGAAGGCGCCACCGAACACGGACAAGACCGTCAAATCGATGCCCACCAGCGACAAGCTGACCAGCACGGAAACGAGGATCAGCACCGCGCGTCCCATGCGCGACAGCACCACGCGCAAGGACGTGTGCAAGCCCTCCATTTTCATCAGGCGCTCATCGAGCGAGGTGCCGGCCCACATGGCCAGTACCAGCAGCACGGCGACCGAAATGGCCGCCTGCAAGATGGCCGCCACGGAGACCTTGTTGCGCCCCAGCGGCACGATGATGCCTTCGAGAAATGCATGCAGCTCCGGCCACAATCCGGTGATATACAGGGCCATGCCGGCCCACACCACCACCGTGAAGATCTTTTCCAGCAGCAACATCGTGGGGCTGATCTCGCCGTGGCGGGCAAAAATACGTCGCAGCACATAAAAGCCGAAACGCACCAGCGCCATCGAAGTGCACAGGGGAATGGCAATACTCAGCAGGTTGACGCTCTGGAACCTGGCCAGGAAATGCTGCGCAATGCCCAGCAGCATGGCCGCCAGCACGGGCGTGAAGATGCGGATGAAACTATCCGTGCGCTGCAACGTTTCCGGGTTCGCCGGCGTGGCCGCCGCTTCGGCCCGCTTGTGCAGGAACTCGCGCAACTGCCGCACCAGCAGCCAGCTCAAGGCCAGGCAGGCAACAATGGCCAGCGCCTGCCACAGGATGGCCGGTTGACGGAAATCATCAACAAAGTCAGTGATCAGGTTCAGCAGTGGGGTTTGATTCATGGCGGAGGCGGTCCGGAAGGTGGGACGGAAGGTACTACGGATGGGCTGGTGGCCCATGCCGCCAGGCGGGCTGGCGGCATTGCCGGGTGCCGCTGCAGGGTGCAGCGGCAGCCCGTGACAGACTTACTCGGCTTGTTCAGCGTCAACGTCGTCGGCCGGTTTTTCATCGGCGTAGACTTTTTTCGGCATGATCTTGCGCTCGAACACGGCGGCGAAGAAGCCATCGGTGTGGTGCTGATGCGGCAGTAACTTCAAGTAGTCGCCCATTTCCAGCTCGATCTTCTGCTCGGCCAGCACCTGGTGCATCGGCACCAGGGTGAAGTCCGGATGCGCGGCCAGGAATTGCTCGGCGATAAAATCGTTTTCTTCATTCAGGAGGCTGCAGGTGGC
This sequence comes from Janthinobacterium woesei, assembly GCF_051380875.1. NCBI lineage: Bacteria > Pseudomonadati > Pseudomonadota > Betaproteobacteria > Burkholderiales > Oxalobacteraceae > Janthinobacterium > Janthinobacterium woesei. Next base: position 238,935 of record NZ_JBNYXW010000011.1, on the reverse strand, counting down.
GTACACCAGGCGGCCGCCGCCCTTGACCAGACGCGCCGCGCCGGCCAGGATCGCCGCCTGCTTGGCTTGCAATTCGACGATGGAGCTCGGTTGCTGACGCCATTTCACATCCGGATTGCGGCGCAGGGTGCCCAGGCCGCTACATGGGGCATCGACCAGCACGCGGTCGATCTTGCCGGCCAGGCGCTTGATCTTGGCATCGCGCTCATGCGCGATCTGCACCGGATGCACGTTCGACAGCCCACTGCGGGCCATGCGTGGCTTCAGCTTGGCCAAGCGCTTTTCCGACACGTCGAAGGCATACAAGCGGCCCGTGTTGCGCATCAGCGCGCCCAGCGCCAGGGTCTTGCCGCCCGCGCCGGCACAGAAATCGACCACCATCTCGCCGCGCTTGGCGCCGACGATCTGCGACAGGATCTGGCTGCCCTCGTCCTGCACTTCGATGGCGCCGCTCTGGAACAGGGGCATGTTTTGCAGCGAAGGCTTCTTGATCACGCGCAAACCCAGCGGCGCATACGGCGTCGGCGTGCTGAGGACAGGCGCTTCGGCCAGGGCCAGCATCACATCTTCACGCGTGGCCTTGAGCGAATTGACGCGCAAGTCCAGCGGCGCCGGCGCATTGAGCGCATCGGCCAGCAACATGGTTTCGGCTTCGCCGAACTGGGCGATCAGCTTGTCAAACAGCCATTTTGGCATGTTGGCGCGCATGTTAGGCGGCATCAGGCTGCGGTCGATCTGCGTGATGCGTTCCAGCCATTCGGTCTCTTCTTCCGTCAGGCCGCCCAGCGAGTCAGCGCCCATCGCCTCGGCCAGGCCGAGGATAGTCAGGCGGCGCATGGTCGGGCCACTGCCCGCTTCGGCGAAATCGGTGAAGAACGATTTGTTGCGCAGCACAGCATAAATGCCTTCGGCGATGGCGCCGCGTTCGCGCGAACCGAGGCGCGGATGGTCGCGGAAATAGCGCGACAGCGTGCTGTCGGCCGGGGCCGTGAAACGTAAAATTTCGCGCAATACTTCTTCAGCATTGGCAAGTATCGCTGGTGGCAATCTCATTGTTATTTTTCCTGTAATATTTTATTGAGGGTCCACGCGGACCTGACCATGCTCGACTGACAGTTTATCGTCAATGAACAGGCGAATGGCGCGCGGGTAAAGCAGATGTTCCTGTACCAGCACGCGCGCCGATAAGCTTTCTTCTGTGTCGCCTGGCAAGACCGGCACCACCGCGCTCGCCACGGCCGGGCCATGATCGAGCTCGGCAGTCACGAAATGCACGGTCGCGCCGTGTTCCGTCACGCTCGCATCGAGCGCTTGGCGATGCGTCGCCAGGCCCGGGAACAGCGGCAGCAGCGACGGGTGGATATTGAGCATGCGCCCAGCGTAATGCTCGACGAATGGCACCGTCAGGATGCGCATGAAACCGGCCAGCACGACCAGGTCGGGGGCAAAGCCGTCGATCACGGCTTGCAGCGCCGCATCGAACTGTTCGCGGCTGGCATAATCCTTGTTGGCAACGACTGCCGTCGCTATCCCGTGTTCCGCGGCAAAAACCAATCCCTGGGCATCGGCCCGGTTACTGATGACGGCGGCAATACGGGCTGGCCATTGCTCAGCTTGCGCCGCGCGCACGACCGCTTCCATGTTGCTGCCGCGTCCGGAAATGAGGATAACGATATTTTTCATAGCGCGCATTGTACCCGCTATGGCGATGCGAACCAAGAAAGGCCGGCATCATTGTTGCGCCGCAACATAGCTGCGCGCTGGCCGCAGCCACAGTGCAATAGCGCTTGCCAGGCTGGCGTAGGGCTAGTTTTACGCTACCGAAATGAGAGTAAGTATTTACTCAAACGAATAGAAGACGCGAAACGGGACTTTCTTCTCGGCCCAATAGTCGGCCGCGTCGCGGAACACGTCGAGCAGGATCTCGCGCGCTTCCTTGTCGAATTTTTGCGTATTTGGCAATTGATCAAGCACGACCAGGAAACCCGTCTGTGGCCCCGCCTTGAACATGGTGTCCGTCAGGCACAGGCGCAGCGCATCGAAATTCTTCGCCAGATTTTTCGGAAACAGGAATGCTTCTGCAATAATGCCGATGACTTGTTGTTTCGTCTGCCCGGCGTTGCAATGCGCATATAAAAAGTGCTGCCCGAGACGAATCGCCTCGTCTTGTAATTCGGTCACGCGAAAGGCACGGATGGACTGGACAAGGTTGGGCGGCACGGTTAGTAACAAACTCATTTTTCCCTCAAATCGACCTGTTATGTATGGATCTCTTCTAGCTGCTCTTCTTATTGCATCCCCGCACGCGGGTCAATGCGCACGCGGTGATTCGATCTGTATCAACTTTTATGCGATTCAGTGCGATTTTATATAAGCCATACGCGTGAGGGTAACGTGTTGTCCTGCATGAATCAACCCGAATATGATGTCAAACGCAAGATTTGTTACAAACCGCCAGTTTCAAGTCATCAACATCTTGTATCGATTGAAAGTGCATGTTACAGACTGCGGGGCAAGGGGCTTGGGCTGTTACATTTTGTTGCCAGGCGCAACACAGGCATCGTGCCAGTCGGATTACTATAGCCCCAAGTTGTAAAAAATACCCTGAAAGATTCTCACCATAACGAGGTTACAAATGAACTTGCAAGCCAAATTGATGATGTCAGCCCTTTGTATCGGTGCATTGCCACTCGCCCAGGCCGCCGACTTTGAAGATTTCGGCAAGGTCGTGCGCGTCGTGCCGCAAGTGGAACAGATCAATCGCCCACGCCAGGAATGCCGTACGGAATACGTGCAAGTGCAGGCGCCGCCGCAACAGCGCAGCGCCGGCGGTTCCATCGTCGGCGGTATCGCCGGCGCCCTGCTCGGTAGCCAGGTCGGTGGCGGCAATGGCCGCACGGCCGCCGCCGCCGCCGGCGCGATTGCCGGCGCCGTCGTTGGCGACCGCGTCGACAACCAGAACAACTACCAGGGTGGCGTGCAGGAACAAGCCGTCAAGCAATGCCGCCAGGTCGATCACTGGGAATCGCGCAACACGGGCTACCAGGTCACGTATGACTACCGCGGCCGCAACTACACGAGCATCACGTCCTACGATCCGGGCGAACGCATCCGCCTGCGCGTATCGATCGAACCGGCACAACAGTAAGCAATAACCGGCCCGTACCATGCCAGCCCTTCCGGCTGGCATTTTTTATGGCGCCGGCGCGATATAATGCGCCACACTTTCAGGCCGCCTTATGCTCATCAAACGAAAATCCATCGAACAAGTCGAATCCTCGCGCCCCGCGCGCAAACCCCGCTACGCCCCCGTTACCCTGTCGGAAATGGATGGCGTGCGCTATCTGCATTTCGGCACCGAGTGGGTGCAGGGCGCCATGCGCATCCGCAAGCCGGACTGGCCGGAACTGGAGTACGCGCAGCAAATGATGGCCTGGATGCTATGGATCAAGCAACCGCAGCGCCTCGCCCAGCTGGGCCTGGGCACGGGCGCGCTGACCAAGTTCTGCTACCGCCAGTTCCCCGAGGCGCAAGTCGATGCCATCGAACTGAACCCGTCCGTCATCACCATCTGCGCCTCGATGTTCAAGCTGCCGCCCAACGACGAACACCTGCACGTACGCGAGATGGATGCGCTCGACTACGTCAACGACACAGCCAACCATGGCACCCTGGACGCCCTGCAAGTGGACCTGTATGACGCCACGGCGCGCGGCCCCGTGCTCGACAGCGCCGATTTCTACGCCGCTTGCTGTGCTTGCCTGGCGCCGCACGGCATCATGACGGTGAACCTGTTTGGCGACCACCCCAGCTATGCGAAAAACATCAAGGCGATGAAGTTTGCGTTTGCGCAGGTGATCTGCCTGCCCGAAGTGCATGATGGGAACGTGGTGGCAATCGCTTTCAAGACCAAAGTGGCACTCGATACCGAGGCGCAAGCGGCCTTGCTCGAACGCGCCAAGCAGATCCTCGCCGACACCAAGCTGCCCGCCAAGAGCTGGGTCAAGGGCATCGCAAGCACGCTGTAAAGCCGGCACCTGCGCGGCCGGCAGCCCTGAAAGGCGCCGGCCATGTCCGTTTCCCCTCCTGCCTCCCCTCCCGCACCATCCAATACGCCGCTGGCATTGCCACAATTGCTGGCCTGGCTGCAGGAAGACGGCTTGCTTGACGCCGCGCAAGCGAACGCCATCGCCGCTCAGAACGCCCATCTGCCGGCACCCGCCCCACATCCGCTGTGCAGCATCGCCCACGGCGCGCTGACGCTCGATACCCTGTGCGCCTGGCTGGCGCAGCGCGCGGGCCTGCCCTATTTGCGCATCGACCCCCTGCACATCGATTTCAGCCAGGTGGCCGACGTCATGACGGCAGGCTATGCGGCCCGCTTCAATATCCTGCCGGTGGAAAGCACGCCAGAGCGCATCGTCATCGCCACGGCCCAGCCGTATGCACTGGCCTGGCAGGCGGAGCTGGGGACGCTGGCGCCACGCAAGCTGAGCCTGGTGATCGCCAATCCCCTGCACATCGCCGATGCCATCGCGCAATTTTTCAGCCTTGCCAGCTCCGTCAAGGTGGCCAGATTGGCCTCCACGCAAGACCTGGCGCTACGGCATAATTTCGAGCAACTGGTGGAACTGGGGCGCAACAAAGCCAGCCTGGACGCCAACGACCAGCACGTGGTGCGCATCGTCGACTGGCTGTGGCAATACGCATTTTCCCAGCGCGCTTCCGACATCCACCTGGAGCCAAAGCGCGACGCGGGCCTGGTGCGCCTGCGCATCGATGGCATGCTGCACCAGGCCTACCAGGTGCCGCCCGTGGTCATGCTGGCCATGACGGCGCGCATCAAGTTGCTGGGACGCATGGACGTGCTGGAAAAGCGCCGCCCGCAAGATGGCCGCATCAAGACGCGCAATGCGCAGGGCCAGGAAATCGAGCTGCGCCTGTCGACCTTGCCCACGGCTTTTGGCGAAAAGCTCGTCATGCGCATCTTCGATCCCGAGATCGCCATCAAGAGCCTGTCTGAGCTGGGCTTTCCGCCGGCCGATGCACAGCGCTGGCAACAGTTGACGGCGCGCGCACACGGCATCGTGCTGGTAACGGGTCCGACCGGCTCGGGCAAGACCACCACCCTGTACAGCACTTTGAAGGCGCTGGCCAGCAGCGCCGTCAATGTGTGCACGGTGGAAGACCCCATCGAAATGGTCGAGCCCGCTTTCAACCAGATGCAGGTGCAAACCCAGGCCGGCATGGAACTGTCGTTTGCCGATGGCGTGCGGGCGCTGATGCGGCAAGACCCCGACATCATCATGGTGGGCGAAATCCGCGACCTGGCCACGGCCGAGATGGCCATCCAGGCCGCGCTGACGGGCCATCTGGTGCTGTCGACCCTGCATACCAATGACGCGCCCTCGGCCGTGGTGCGCCTGCTGGAACTGGGCGTGCCCGCCTACCTGCTGGAAGCTTGCCTGATCGGCGTGCTGGCGCAGCGATTGCTGCGCTGCCTGTGTCCCGATTGCAAGCAGCCCGATGGCGCGCCGGGCGAGGCGCAATGGCAAAGCCTGGCGGGCGGCCAGCTGGCGCGGCCAGGCAACGTCTACCGTCCCATGGGCTGCGCTCCGTGCCGGCACAGCGGCTACCGGGGCCGCGCCGGTATCTACGAGCTGCTGGGCGTGACGCAGGCGTTCAGCCAGTTGATCAGGTCCGGCGCCGACCTGCACGCGCTGCGCCGCCAGAGCATCCGCGACGGCATGACGCCGCTGCGCATCGCCGGCGCGCACAAAGTCATCGACGGCACGAGCAGCATCGCGGAAGTGCTGAAGCTCACGGCCGCCTTGCATTGAGCCATATTCATTTTCCTGCAGGAATGCTGCAGGAATGTTTCGACCGAGAGTGTCACGCCATGGACTTCGCGCAACTTCTCCGCTGCCAGCGTCGGACCAAAGTCGGCATAGTGCGCGCCAACCAGAGCCATGGCTTGGCCCAGCAACGCGGCATCGATGCGCCGCTTCGACGGCTGACCCCGCTTCGCGCTCACCAAGCCAGCAGAGCCTGCAACAACGTAGCGACGCTTAAGTCGCTTGATTTGGCGTACGGTGACGCCGAGCCGCTCGGACGCCTCTTTCTGCCTCAGCTTGCCCTCAACCAGCTGCGCCATCAGCTGGGATCTCAGCACTTCCTTGCCGCTCATCTGCACCACCATGATTTCGTGCCCGTTTATCCCAAAAGGGGACATTACTACTCTGCACGAAGGGGACATTACTACTTTGGGCTAACACACCCTGCAGGAATGCCTTGGCATTCTTTTTCAACTGATATATAATGCGGCCTCTTTCGGGTCGTTAGCTCAGCTGGTAGAGCAGCGGACTTTTAATCCGTTGGTCGCAGGTTCGAATCCCGCACGGCCTACCACGAATAAGAAGTAGTGAAATCAAGGGCTTCCATCAGGAAGCCCTTTTTTTCGTCCAGCGCCAGGACAGCAAGTGGGCTTCCGAGGCGCGCCGGGAGGCATGCAGCTTTTGGGCCAACGCAAGACGAGTTCGGATGAACAGTCTTTCTATTCGGTGAAGTCGCAACGCTAATGCAAAATAATTTTCGCCTTTCACGTCGAAAAAATATCCCGTCTACCTAGTGTGTATCTCAACAGAAATGGAGATATACGATGCAACGATTCACCCCGCAATACCCCCGCAGTTACAAAACCAAGCCACCCTCGCAAAAGGCGCCAGACCGCCGGCCGCTGCTCGTCCCACACTGGGAAAGAGCTGAGATGGCCTGCATCTATAAGCATCGCAAAGGCTGGCAAGCGTGTGCGAACGAGCTCGGCGAGCGCGTCAAGAAAAATTTCGCAACCAAGGCTGCCGTAAAAAAGTGGGCAAACGCGACCGAAGTGGGATGGGGAAAAGTCATCAACCCAGCTTGGGCTGGTCCTTCCAAAATAAAGCCAGCTGGGATGCTAGTCAAATACGCCCATCAGTTCACGAATTCCAAGACAGGAGCCAACTACGAACTCGACCGTATCAATCGCTATTTCATCGCGGAAAAATTGCCGCAGCTGCGTCAGGACGCAGTCGTTCCCATCCTCGTAGCCGCAGCCAATTTGGTAAATGCACTGCGTCAAAATATCGTGATACGAATGGCTCACGTAACTCTGATGGCAACGGTCAGATAACGCTGCAGCGATGCGCCTGGTCAACCCGATCTGAAGGTCGACGCCGCGCAGCAAAACAGGACCGAGATCGGACGACGAACCGCCGCCGGCGAAATCGGTACCGACGCTATGGACGGGAATGGATGCAAACGGAGTTGCTCTGGGGTAGAATTCATGTCGGACAAGGTGTGTTCGTGTTGACAGGGTGTGTTTCTAGACAACTCCATTTTTATCAATCACTTACGGCATTCTTGCCTCCTTATGCAAAATTCAGGCTAGTGGGCAGACCCGCATCGGCAGTCAACGCCGAACCGGTCATTGTTACTCCATTGCAAGCCATATCAAGGAGCATACGTGCACGTTCCACACTCAACTCAATCCCACCGGATAAGGCACCGACCACCACTGGTCATGCTCGGTAGGCTTTGATCAAAGCAACACCTGCTCGTGTCTCGCGGCGGGTCATTGCCGCCACTGTCGCGGGCAATGCGCTCGAATTTTACGATTTCGTCACCTATGCCTTTTTCGCCGTCTATATTGGCAAGACTTTTTTCCCGGCAACAACGCCCTTGACTAGTCTGTTGTTATCCGTGGCTGTATTTGGCGTGGGGTTCTTCTCGCGCCCCCTCGGTGGCCTCCTGATCGGAGTCTTTGCCGACCGCGCGGGCCGCAAGCCGGCCATGCTGTTGACAATGGGCCTGATGACCGTCGGCACGCTGGGACTGGCGCTGACCCCCTCCTATAACAGCATCGGCGTGGCGGCGCCGCTGATTGTCGTACTCTGCCGGTTGGTGCAAGGTCTGGCATTGGGCGGCGAGATTGGCCCTTCGAGCGCTTTCCTGATCGAAATTTCTCCGCCAGGCCAACGCGGCCTGTATGGAAGCTGGCAATTGGCTAGCCAAGGCATCGCCTCGCTGGCCGCAGGGGGACTGGGCGTGGCCTTGACTAGCGCCTTGACCCCGACCGAACTGCAGGCTTGGGGCTGGCGCGTGCCGTTCGCGCTTGGCCTGCTGCTGATTCCAGTTGCAGTCTACCTACGCCACTCCATGCCCGAAACGTCCGACCATGACGCCGCTGTCAAGGGCAAGAGCGGCCCATCGCCACTGCGCCAGCACAGCCGCCTGATCATGCTCGCGGCACTGGTCGTGCTCGGTGGCACCGTATCGACTTATGTGGGCATGTACATGACCACTTATGCCATCATGACACTGAAGTTTGCGCCGACGGTTGCCATGGCTGCCACAGTGGTATCCGGCTTCACCACATTGATTTTTGCGCTGTTGGGCGGTTGGCTCTGCGATCGCTTCGGTCGTAAGCCTGTGATGCTGATCCCACGCATATTGGCCACGTTGCTCACTTACCCGGCCTTCATGTTGCTGGTCGAGCAAAAGACCATCATCGCCCTGTTCGGGGTTACTGCATTGCTGGCGGCGTTGACAGCAGTCAGTGGTGCAGCGTCGCTGGTGGCGATCCCGGAACTGCTGCCGCGCAGCATACGCGCCACAGGCATGTCGCTTGCCTACGCCGTCGGGGTGGCGCTGTTCGGTGGCACGACCCAGTTCGTCATCACGTGGCTGATTGACGCGACCGGCAACGCGGCATCGCCGGCATGGTATGTGGCATTCACCAGCGCCATTACGGTCCTGGCAATGATCGCGCTGCCTGAGGGGCGCGACAAGACTGTGTAGGGCTTACCTGGGCAGTAACGTCTAACCGATCCGGCTCCTGCACGCCTAATCTTCGCAAGTTTTTTACTGAAGCTGCTCGGACGGCGCAGGCCTGGTGGGCCAAATGCGGCGCGGCGATGGCATCCGGGCCGATATGGAGGCGCTGCCGATCGAAGAAAACAGGCCCTGCGCATCAACGGTCCGATTATCGCTAGCATCAGGCCGACCTTGATGAACGCTGCCACCTAGGCGGCAGCGCCCGCGAGCGTGTACGGTGCGGCCAGCAGCAATGTTGTGAACACCGTCAATTGATCAGATTGAATTTTTTTCGTCATGGACTGGTCCGGACCCGGACACAGCCATGGCGATGTACTGAGCGTTTGCTGCCAACGACAATGACGGCCGCGAACGAGCCAGCGGCCAGCGGGGACCGTGTGCGCCGTGGGGCGCCTCGGTCCCGTGATACATCAGAACGTGTGGCGCAGGCCGGTCATGACGCCGGACTGGTTCTTGCCGACCCCAACGGTGCCGCCGGCGTCGAGGGCCACTGCGGCGTTACCCGAATTTTTCATATAGCCGAGCATGCCGTACACAGCGGTACGTTTCGACAGGTAGTGGGTGAGACGAACGGCCGCGAAGGTCGTATCGTCGCGGCTGTTCTTGATGTCCAGGCGCGCAACCTGGGCATCAATATCCAGTGTCGGCGCGATTGGATAGCTCGCGCCGAGGTAGTACAGGTCCGATTCGACGCTGTTGGCCGCGGTCGCTGCCTGCTTCTTGCGATCGAGCACGCCACCGCCGATCTTGACTGGGCCGACCAATGCGTAGCCATTCAGGGTTGCGCGGCGGTCAGAGCTGTCGCTGGTAGTCAAGCCGCCAGCCGCACCCACGTTGCCGTACATGATGTCGTATGACGCCGTCACGCCGAATGACTTGTTGTCGTAGCCGAGCAAGGCGGTCCACTGGCGGCATGCCTTGGCATTGCCGGCAACCTCGCCTGCGCAGCCGGTGGCGGCCGGGCCACCGGCTGCCGAGGTGTCGCGCCCGAAACTGTAGGTGGCGCCAACGCTGAAATTGTTGAAGCTGCCGAGGTAGGCGATCGAATTGTCGCTACGCGCATTCGGGATGTACAGGTCGAGGCCGGAGATACTGAACAGGTTCGGCCCCAGCACATCGGACTTGAGCATGGCCACGAGGGTCATGTTGACTTGGCGGCCCAGGGTCAATGTGCCATAAGTAGCGTTTTTCAGGCCGACGTAAGATTGACGACCAAACAGGCGATTGCCGGTGCCCATGACACCAGTATCGGGGGCAAACCCGGTCTCGAGCGCGAAGATCGCCTGGGTGCCGCCACCGAGATCTTCCGCGCCGCGAAACCCGAGACGCGACGGGAAGGTGCCCGTCAGGCTAGGCATTTTGATCACCGAGTCGCCATTGCTATTGGCGTTGTTGGTCCACACCAGACCCGTATCGACGAGGCCGTAGATGGTGACCTGGCTCTGCGCGATGGCCGAGCTTGCGCAGAATGTGCTGCACAGTGCACAGGCAATGCTAATCGTAGTTCTTTTCATTTTTTTATGTGTCCACTCTATTGTCAAGGAATTGTCTATTGCATTTTTTCTTATGCGGTGCGCTGGAATTTCCTCCTCTATAAATTCTGCCGATAATGAACATGCATCCGATGCCGGACCGCTGCCCCGGCGAACCGACTGCGCGCGGCCCGGCTCGCCGGGGAGGCCTGCGGCGCCCCGATCCAGTTGCATTGAGAAGTCGAACGCCGCTTACAGCGGCTTGGCATACGCCCGATCGCGCACGTAGAACCGGCCGGAATTACGGCAGCGACAGGAAGTCGAGCGCCAGTGCGGTCATCGCCCGGGTGCCGATGGCCAGCGACGCCTCATCGATTTCAAACTTGGGCGAATGGTTGGGCGCAGCTGTTGCCGCATCCTTTTTAGGATCGGTCGCGCCGAGGAAAAAGAACAGGCCCGGCACTTTTTGCTGGAACTCGGAAAAGTCTTCCGAGGCACTCGATTTCGGCACCAGGATGGCTTTTTGCCCGGCAATTTGCTTCATCGTCGGCAGCATCTGGTCGCTCAAGTTCGCATCATTGACCGTGGCCAGGTAAGACGGTTTCAAGAAATGGACCTCCGCCTTCGCGCCGCTTGCTTGCGCAATGGATTCGGCCGTGATGCGCATCCGTCTGAGCGTGTCGTCGCGCATCTGATTATCAAAGGTGCGCACCGTTCCAAGCAATTCGACGTTCTCGGGAATGATATTCTCGCGATTTCCGCCGTGGATCGAACCGATGGAAATAACAGCGGCCTCCTTCGTCAAGTTCAATTGACGGCTAACCACGGTCTGCAGGCCCATCACGATCTGTGCGGCACTGACGATCGGATCGATGCCATTCCATGGGAAGCCGCCATGCGTCTGCTTGCCGCTCACCTTGATCGCAAAGGTGTCGCCCGACGCGAGGATCGCGCCTGGCCGGTAGCCGATCGTGCCCACGGAATACCCCGGAATGAGATGCAAGCCGAACACCGCGTCCACTTTTGGATTGTCCAACACCCCTGCGTCTATCATGGCGCGCGCGCCGATGTGTTCATCTTCGCTGTGTGGCACCTCGGATCGGCCCTCTTCCGCCGGCTGGAAAATAAATTTGACGGTGCCGTGGATCTGGTCTCGCATGCCGGCCAGCACTTCGGCGGTGGCCATCAGGATAGCAGTGTGCCCGTCGTGGCCACACGCGTGCATCACGTCGATTTCCTTGCCCATATGTTTGCCTTTTGCCTTGGAGGCGAATGGCAAGTCGACCATTTCCTTCACCGGCAAGGCATCCATGTCGGCACGCAAGGCGACCACCTTGCCCGGTGTTTTACCTTTGAGGACGCCGACCACGCCGGTGCCGCCGACTCCTGTCGTAACTTCCAGGCCGAGCTTGCGCAAGTGCGCGGCCACCAAAGCGGCCGTGCGATATTCCTGGTTCGAAAGTTCCGGGTGCTGATGGATGTCACGTCGCCAACCGATCATCTTGCTTTCGATGGCGCTTACGTGCAGGTCGATGGCCGCCAATGTCGCCGGCTCAACCGCGCGGGCGACTGACGCGGCACCCGCCAACATGCATCCCAGTACAACTGCCTGCTTCTTTAACATCATTGCTCGTCTCCGTTATATTTTTTGGCCGCGCTGGTCAGTCATGCTTTCCGCGTCGGTTAGCTAATGTACAATCCGGAAATGCATACGTCCAATGCATTTGTTTGTCGTATTCAATAACGAAATGTAATCGATGAATCTAAACCATCTGCGTCATCTGCTTGCCTTGGCCGAACATCAGTCCTTCCGTAAAGCTGCAGCTGCGCTGTGCCTGACGCAGCCTGCGCTCAGCCGTAGCCTTCAGGCGCTCGAAGAATCATTGAATGTAAAACTGATCGACAGGGACGCGAAACGCAATACGCTGACCGTCTACGGCGAGCAAGTCGTGGCGAGCGCACGGCGAATTATTTTCGAGGCCAATGAATTGCAACGCGGCGTCATGTTGTTGAAAGAAGGGGCGCTGGGCAGCATCAGCATCGGTTTCGGCCCCACGCCGGCCGCAATTCTGATGGCGCCGTTTCTGATTCAGATGGCAACACATAATCCAAAAGTGCAGGTGCATATTTCGCGGGGATCGGTCAGCCTGCTCACCCAGGCATTGCGCAATGAGACGGTTGATATCATTGCAATTGACCTGAGAGCATTGACCGCCTTCGACGATTTACGCATCGAGCCACTGACTCCGCTGGCGGGCGGCTTTATTGGTCGCGCCGGCCATCCGCTGCGGCTCCAGCAGCAGATTGATCTCACCATGTTGCGTCAATATCCCGTGATGTCGACGCCTTTGAGCGATGAAATTTCGCGCAATCTGGCCACCGAACTGGGCGCCGAGGCGCATCCGAATCGGATGATGACGATTAACAGCGAAGATATCAACGGCATGCTGGACGTCGTCGAAGCCACCGACGCTATTTTTTTCGGCATGTTCGCGACCGCCAAGGCAAGGATCGCCGCAGGCAAGCTGCAGGTCATCGAGGTCCAGCCCAACGTTGCGCGCCTGGGGCGGTATGCGCTGGTCAGCATGGCGGGACGCAGCGAGCCTCCCCCTTTGAAGCTGTTTCGAGGCTTTGCACACGACCATTTTCAAGATTGAACATACCCAGATCCTGCTTCAGGAACGCGGGCTTGTTCGCTGTCAGGCTGTCGCGCCGGGTGCGCGCGCTGGAAGGCTGGCAGCTCCTGGCATGCGGTGTCGATGGCGCGCAAGGTGGGGAATGGCGCCAGGTCCAGGCCAAAGCGGCTGACGGAGAACAATTGCGGTACAAGGCAACAGTCCGCCATGGTCGGCGTATCGCCAACGCAGAAACGGCCGCACCGCTGATCGCGCGCCAGCTCGAGCTCCAGCGCGGTCAGGCCGGTCACGTGCCAATGATTGATCCACGCAACCTTCGCAGCCTCGTCTACCGCAAGCGGTCCGCTCAAATACTTCAGGACGCGGAAATTATTGAGCGGATTTGAGATGCAGTGTGATGCGCACGCGGTATGCTGAGGAACTGCGAAAATAATTGTGCAGCACCAATTGTGAATGGCTCATGAAACCCCCGTGTATTGTTGAACAATTGCGGGCTCGCGATGAAGCTGGGCAGAGTCTCCCTGCCACACCACCCTGCCCTTTTCCATGACGAAGTGACGGTCGCCAGCTTGAGCAATGCCCCCGACATTCTTGTTGATCACGATCTGCGCCAATCCTTCCTGTTTCAACACGGCCAGCGCGGCCCAGATCTCGGCACGGATGATCGGCGCCCGATAGCTGCCAGCCATGGTTGCCGCGCCTTTCCTTCAGGCGTGTGAAGAATCGATACACCCGGTCCACGTCCCACGGCTTCAGGCTGACCTGGCCATGGCGTGGCACGCGCGCGGTGGCGATCAGGTTCTCTTCGACCGACAAGCTGGGAAAAATTTGCCGCCCCTCCGGCACCAGCCCGAGACCGAGCCGCGCAATGCCGTGCGCTGACATCGACGTCAGCGATTTGCCGCCGAAGGTAATGGCGCCCGATTTCACCGGCAGCATCCCAAACAGGCATTTGATCCTGGTAGAGCGTCCCATGCCATTGCGGCCAAGCAGAGTCACCACTTCACCAGCTTTGACATCAAAGCCCATGCCGAACAGCGCCTGCGCGTGGCCGTAGGCAGGCGCTGCGGTGCACAGCTCACTCTGGCAATAGTCGTCTTCGTGATGACGCGTTCCGCATGTTTTAATGCCCCAGCAATTCTTGCAGTTGCGCATTGCGCCGCGCCGTCAGCCTGGCTACCCAGGTTTCGCTGCTCACTGCGGGAAAGCGTACGGCGCCAAAATTCATCCAGGCATCGCGGTACGCCAGCCACAGGCGCTGCGTGGCGCGGATGCCATCCTTGCCCACGGCGCCCGCATAGGTTTCCACGGGCTTTTTCATCAGCCTGGCGTAGATGGCATTGAGTTCCTTGTCGAGCGCCGCCGCCTGCGCATTCGATATACTCACAGGCAATTTCCCCGCCTCATACTCGCGCAAGTCCTGCGCCAGCAGATCGAGCTCGGCCGTGCGGGCAGCGATGCTCATGGCGGCGCGCGCCGTGCCGCTCAAGTCCGTTTCATTGGCCGCACGGGCATCGGCAAACTTGCCCGCCGCCGCCTGCAGTTTTTGCAGCGAGGCTTGCGCCACGGCAGGCCAGCCGTCGCTGAACTTGCCTGCCGTTTGCACGCGCACGCGCTGCTTTTGCCGCGCATCGATGGCGCCGCACACGCCCATCATGTAGCCACTGGTGATGTCGTCGCACAGGTCGATCATGCCGCGACCGCTGGCATTGATCTGCTGCAAGTGCTCGATGCGGCCCAGCATCTCTGCCGGTGCCGCATCGATGCTGCACGCATACTTGAGCGCCAGCAACGGCTCTTTCTGCACGCCTTGCCCGTTCTGGTACAACATCATCAATACGCCACTGTTTTGGGTTGCCAGCGCGCAATGGCGCACGGGACGCCAATCGGCGGGCTTGGGCGAGGACATACTCTTGGTATCGTAATACAGGTCGCTTGCCTGGCATTGCTGCAAGGATGCAACGGCGGACGGCGCCGGCAAGTGGGCCGGCGGCGGAGCGGCATCCTTCACCTTCAGGCAGCCGGCATACCAGGCCGTGCTTTCCGCGTGGCCCACGCCCATGGCGCTGGTATTCGGGTACGGTGCGGCCGCGGCGGCAATGCCGGACCCGGCAAGCACGCAGCTAGCTCCCAGCAATACCGTTTTCAATAAGGGTAGACAAATTTTCATGATCAAACAGCGCCAGCATCAGTAAAACGGCAAGTTTAACTGATCGTCCAGGCAGCGCCCACCCACTACGCGGCCGCTCGCCTGGTAAGTAACGGTACACAGCCTTGGCAGCGAAGGAATCGATGGGCAATAATGTTGCCCACTGTACTTTTTTCAACTCACCGGACCACGCCCATGACCTTACCCCGTCTTCGCCGTTCCATCGGCTCCCTGCTGATCGCAGCGGCCTGCGCCTCGCTTGCCCACGCCGCCGATACCACGGCTGCCATGCCAGTTGCCGCCACGCAAACGAATGCCAAACACGCCATCACGCATGAAGACGTGTGGCTGATGAAACGCGTCGGCGCGCCTGTCGCCAGCCCCGATGGGCGCTGGGCCGTGTTTTCCGTGGTCGACAGCGCCTACGACAACAAGGATCAATGGTCGGATCTGTGGATCAAGTCGCTGCTTGACGACAGCGCCGCGCGCCGCCTGACCTTTTCCAAGGGCGGCGAAGGCGCCGTGGCCTGGTCGCCGGACAGCCGCCAGCTGGTGTTTATTACCAAGCGCGACGGCGATGACGCGGGCCAGATTTACCGCCTCGACGTGGCCAACGGTGGTGAGGCCCAGCGCCTGACCTCGCTGACACTGGGTGCGCGCATGCCGAAATGGAGCCCGGACGGCAAGCAACTGCTGTTCATCAGCGACATCTATCCAGGCAACAAGACGGAAAGCGACGTCAAGCAAAGCGCGAAAGAGCGCAAGGAACGCAAATACAGCGCCCGCTCATATGAAACGACGGCGCCCCGCTATTTCGACAAATGGCTGACCGACAAGCAGGTGCGTTTGTTCATCATCGACGCCCAAGCGGAAGCGACGCCGCGCGACATCCTGTCAGGCACGCAACTGGCCACGCTGCCAGGCTTTGGCGGCGGCCAGGGCGATGAAGGGCAATCCTTGGACGCCGTCTGGACGCCGGACGGCAAGGGCGTCGTCTTCAACGCGGCCACCAACCGCGACGCGGCCCAGCGCGAAGCCGTGGTTTCGCAACTGTACCTGCTGCCCGTGGCTGGCGGTGAAGCGCAGCGTTTGACGCAGGACAACCACAGCTACGGTTCCTTGAAATTCGCGGCCGACGGCAAGACCCTGTTTGCGCTCAGCGACGCGCAAACGCCGGGCAAGGTGTATGACGTAAAACGCCTGGCCAGCTTCGCCTGGCCGCTGGTCAAACCGGAACCGACGATGTTGACGGCCAAGCTGGATCGTTCGATTTCCCGTTACGTGCTGCCCGACGGCGGCAAGCGCGTGATCTTCAGCTATGAACATGCGGGCCTGGAAAAGCTGTACTCGATCGACGCCAAGGGCGGCGAGGTGCGCGAGGAAGCGTCCTTGCCGACCGGCACCATCAATTCGCTGAGCAGCGGCGGCAAGGCCCTCGTCGGCGTGTGGGAGTCGGCCATCAATCCGCCGGAAATCTATGCCTTCAACGGCAAGCAGCCGAAGCGGCTGACGGCGTTCAACATGGACAAGGCCGCCAAGATCGACTGGCAGGCGCCCGAGCACTTCTGGTTCACCACGGCCGACGGCCGCCAGATCCACAATATGCTCGTCAAACCGGCGAACTTTGACCCGAACAAGAAATACCCGCTGTTTACCGTCATCCACGGCGGCGCTGCCAGCATGTGGCGCGACCAGTTCGTGCTGCGCTGGAACTACCACTTGCTGGCCAAGCCGGGCTATGTCGTGCTGCTGACGGACTACAAGGGTTCCACCGGCTATGGCGAGGAATTCTCGCGCTCGATTCAATTCGACCCATTGAAGGGCCCGGGCGACGAAGTCAACCAGGGCGTCGATGAAGCCATCAAGAAATATCCATTCATCGACAGCACGAAACTGGCCGCCGGCGGCGCCAGCTATGGCGGCCACCTGGCCAACTGGCTGCAGGCGACCACTACGCGCTACAAGGCCATCGTCTCGCATGCGGGCGAGATGGACTTGATCATGCAGTGGGGCACCAGCGATGGCGGCTTCGGCCGTGAAACCAATGCGGGCGGCCCCGTCTGGTCGAACCTGCCCGTGTGGCGCGATCAAAGCCCCATCATGCAAGCGGGCAACCACGAAAAAGGGGCGGGCTTTACGACGCCGATCCTGATCACCGTGGGCGAGCTCGACTATCGCGTGCCCGCCAACAATGCCCTGATGAACTTTGCCGTCCAGCAACGCCTGAACGTGCCGGCCAAGCTGCTGGTTTTCCCGGACGAAAACCACTGGATCTTGAAGGGCGAGAACAGCCGCTTCTTCTATAGTGAAGTTGAGGGCTGGCTGGCGAAGTATTTGCAGTAATCCCGCTGCGCTCTTCTTGAAAAGCCAGGCACCGCGCACGCGGGCCTGGCTTTTTTCATGCTGGCTGGGCAACGGGCGCGGCCGCCTTCTGGCGCTCGATGGCCAGCACCAGCAATGCCGCCACCAGGCAGGCGGCGCCGGCCGCAAACAAGGCCGGGTTGTAGGTCAGCATCAAGGTACGGATGCGGCCCGCGCCATACGCGGCCACGGCCGCGCCCAGCTGGTGGCCGGCGAAGATCCAGCCAAACACCATGCCCGCCCGCTCCTTGCCGAAGGTGGCGCCCACCAGTTTCACCGTCGGCGGCACGGTGGCGATCCAGTCCAGGCCGTAGAACATCGCGAACAGCGACAGGCCGTACAGGGTAAATTCCGAATACGGCAACCAGAACAGCGACAAACCGCGCAAGCCGTAGTACCAGAACAGCAATTTGCGGTTGTCATAGCGGTCCGACAGCCAGCCCGACAATATCGTGCCGAACAGGTCAAAGGCGCCCATCATGGCCAGCACGGACGCGGCCGGCACGGCGGACAGGCCCGAGTCGCCGCACAGCGAGATGAAGTGGGTCTGGATCAAGCCATTCGTGCTCAGGCCGCAGATGAAAAAGGTGCCAAAGAGTATCCAGAAGGTACGATTGGCGGCAACACTGCGCAAGATCAAAAAGGGCGTGGCAAACGTCAGTCTTGCCGCTGGCGATGCCATCAATGGCGTGGCAGGGTCGGCGCCATACGGCCGCAAGGCCAGGTCTTGCGGCCGGTTGCGCATGCAGAAGAAGGCCAGCACGACAACGATGGCGCAGCTGGCAAACCCGGGCATGACGGCCGTGTGCCAGCCGAAGTGCTCGATCAGCCAGGCGCCCACGGGCAGGAACAACAGCTGGCCCGTGGCCGAGCTGGCCGTCAGCACGCCCACCACCAGGCCCCGGTGCGTCTCGAACCAGCGGTTGGCCACCACGGCGCTCGAGACCAGCGCCGTCATGCCCGAGCCCAGCCCCAGCAAGACGCCCCACATGGCCACCAGTTGCCAGAACTGCGTCATGCGCGTGGCCAGCAACATGGCGCAAGCGATCAGGCCCAGCGCGACGCAGATGACATTGCGCAAGCCGAAGCGCTCCATCAGGATGGCGGCAAACGGCCCCATCAGGCCAAACAGCACGAAGCGCACGGCCAGCGCCGAGGAAATCTGTTCGGCATCCCAGCCAAACTCGCCGCTCAAAGGCTGCATCAGTGCCCCGGGCAGCCCCAGCGCAGCGGACGAAGTCAGTGCCGTTAGGAAAGTAATGGCGACGATGACCCAGGCGAAATGCATGCCGCCCCGCTCCAGCCACTGCGAAAAAGGAAGGGAAAGCATGCTGTCCTCATGAGAAAGTAAAACGGCACCGCCTACTGACGCGCTTTTTCCCATGTTATATTACGATCGTAATTTATACAATCAAAAAAAACTGAAGCCGCACCATGTGCGCGGCGCCAGTCCTTGCCTCAAGACTTGCTGCAAAGTGCAGCTTACTTCACCTTCAAGCCATTCTTCACATCCGTCACGCCTTCCACGCCACGGGCCAGGTCGGCAGCTTTTTGCACTTGTGCCTGGGAAGGCACGAAACCGCTGAGCATGACGACGCCATTGACCGTTTCCACGTGCACCTCGAGCGCTTTCAAGTCGTTATCCTTGACGAGGTCCGCCTTGATCTTGGTGGTGATGACGGAGTCTGTCACCGCCATCTTGGTGCTGCCGGCCGCGTTGCGCGTCATGCAGGCAGCCTTGGCCGTTGCATCCATGGCGTCGCAATTTTCCTTCGTCACGGCCGGTGGATTTTGCGCCATGTTGGCGCCATCCCTGGCGCCCGTGTTCGCGTCGGCCAAGGCGGCAGTCTTGCTTGCCTTGGCATCGTTCATGCACGACGTTTTATTGGCGCCCGTGCGCTCGCCGCACTTGGTCTTGGCCAGGTCATACTCGGCATTGGCGACGTCCTTGCGTGCCTTGCCCAGTTCGCGTGGGGTATTGCGGTGTTGCGCCACGGCATCCGAGTCGGCCTTGGCACGCACCACCTTGGCTTCTTCCACGCAGACTTTTTTCGCGTTGCCGCTCTGGCTGGAGCACGCATCCTTGGCTTGCTTGTAGTCATTTGTTGCCTTGTCCGTCAGACTCTTGTACGAGCTGTCCTGCGCATAGGCCGGCGCGGCGGCAAGCAGGGCACTGGCGCTGGCGGCCAGTACGAGTGCGATCATTTTGTTCATGATGGGTCCTCTCTGGTTGGTTGATGCACAGATTAGACTCCTGCTGCGCGCCAGGCTCCGTGCGACAGCACACGTTGACAGCCTATCGGCGCAAAAAAACGCCCTCATTTGTCGCCGCCCAAGCCCTTCTGCCACAATACTTGCGCCTGTGCAAATGGTGAAGCAGACGCATCAAATGCGCTCTCACCGTCCGCCAGCGCCAGCCATGCCTGCGTGGCATGCGTACCACCGGCCGCCTCGCCGCTGGCGCGCACGCCGCGCATCCAGGCCAGCACAGCTGGGAATTGCTCAGGGTGGCGCGCGTGCATCCACGCCAGCGCCACCAGATCCGCATAGCCTTCTTCGCGGCGCGTCTCGCGCACTTCCTGCGCCAACTGGCGCTGTGAACCTTGCGTTTCGACAAAGCCGCGCGGCAAGGCATGCCAGTCGCCCTGTGCGTAGCGCTGGCAATGGCCGATCTCATGCGCCGTCATCGCTTCAATCATCGCACCCTGGCGCGCAGTCGGCACGCCGCGCAAGGCGCTCTCCGCTTGTGCATTGCCGCGCAGCGACAGCACCAGCTTGCAGCGCCCTGCTTCAAAACCCAGCGCCAGCGGCGCGGCACCGGGCGCATCCTGTGGCTGGACAATGATATCGATGGGCAAACCTTGCGCGCGCGCAAACACAATGACGGGCTGGCCCGCCTGCAGCCAGCGTGTTTCCAGATCGGTAAGGTTGGCGGCAACCACGGCGGGCACAGGGGACAAAACGATGAGCAAACTCAACAGCGAGAACAGTTTCAACATGGACGCAACAGGCAGGGATGGAAGCAACTACTGCAGAGTAAGCGGTGAAAATATTTCCACAAGGAAAAACTGGCAACTTTTTTGAAAAAAACCGAAAAAAAACCGGTGCGTGGCACCGGCTTCCTGAAGCGGCAATAGTTGCCCGCCGCAATGTTTATTTTTTGACTACCTGCGCTTTATCGAGGGCGCGCGCCGTGACAAATTCCGGACGGATATCGTTCGGCACGGCCTTCATCTTGTCGAGCGCCACCTGCACTTCAGGGCGGATCACCACGTACTTGCTCATCAGCGCTTTCGCACGCGCATAATCGCCCGTCGCCTCGATGGTCAGAAATTCGCGGTCCAGGTCGATCACTGCCTGCTTGATCTTGCCAAAATCGACGCCGAACTTGCCGTCGCCCAGCGAGACAAAGCCGCCCTTGTCGAGGATGTAATTCATCTGGATGGCCATGCCGCGCGCGTGCGAATCGGTGAGGCCGAAATGCAGGGTGCGGAAACCCGAGGCGAGGAAGGTGTTGTACAGCTTACGCTCGGCCACATCGCCCTGGCCCAGGGTGTCATTCAGCTGCCCCTTGTCCATCATGTAGCGCAGCGCAAACAATCCCGTGATATCGGCCTTGGCTTCTTCGATGGTGGAATAGGTTTCCTTCAAGTCCTGGCGCGGCGTGGAAGCCTTGCCGTCGACGACGGTTGCGTGCGGGCCCAGGCCGTGCATGATTTCATGCGCAAGGATGTGCGTGAAGAAAGAATTGAAGTCCACATCCTGCTGCGCTTCGGAGGTGAGCACCAGCTTGGAAATCGGCGTCAGGGTGGCCTTGAACTTGGCTTCCTGCACGTTTTTCAGCATCACGCGCTTGGAGCCGCGCGCGCTGATGATGCGCTCGTCATTGGGCAAGTTATAGGCAGCCGTCTGCACGGCCATGTTGCCGTCACCGGCGCCATACACCTGGTTGACCACGACCATGGGCGCCAGCGCGCCCACTTTCGGGTTGCGGTACTGGGCGTCGAGCGGCAAGTTGTCTTCCAGTTCCTGCATGTGGCTGGCGAAGAAACTCAGCTTCTGCGTTTCGGCCTGGTCGCGAATATTCACATACGCTTCGAAGGCGGCCTTGTAGCCAAACAACTCGTCGTTATACGTTTCGTAGGGGCCGATGGTGATATCGACGGGCGAATCGAGGTCCATCCAGGCGAAGTCGGACGGCAGGTAATCGTTGTCGAGGAAAGCCTTGGCACGCAGGGTCAAAAATTTCTTCAGGGAAGCATTGTCCGTGGCCGCCGCCGCTTCATCGAGCAGTTTCGCCAGTTGCTTCAGCTCCACCTTGTATTCATCCGAATACTTGACGGTCTGATATGCCCCATCCTTGCCCGCGCGTATCGTCGTGAAGAACCATTGCGCCTGCTGCTTGTCGTCAAGCGACAAGCCATTCATCCACGCCTCCAGGCTGGCCTTGGTGGCGCCCTGCGGATAGAAATTGCCCGCTTCCGGCTTGTGCGCGGGAATGGCGATGCCGGCATAGTTGGCCGGCATGAAGGAAGCATGCGCGTCGAGCACCGACCATGGACCTTTATTGATCCAGAAATAATTCAGGCGGGCCTGGCCCAGGACTGACTTGTCTTTCTTTAATGCCGCCCACAGGGCTTCATTGCCAGACCAGCGCTGGCGCAGTTGCAGCACGTCAACCAGCTTGGCCGCCTCGACCAGCCTGGCAATCGCCAGGCGGTCACCAGAAGACAGATGCGCGGTATCGGCTGTCAGCGCGACGGGCGCGTAACGCGCACTCATGGCCGTCAGTTGCACGGCCGTGGCGGGGGTGGTGGCTGCGGTTGGCGTTGCGGCGCAGGCGCTGCCAACGGCGGCGGCCATCAGCAGGGGAATCAGGATGTTTTTCATGGGGCCTCGGTGAGATAGTTCGCAGCAAGAAAGCGCCCCGCGCCATCACGGCGCGGCCGCTTCCGTGCTCGGACTGCGATTGTAATCGACCTGCCCCACAGGCATGGCAAGCGAACTTACCAGACCTTGTACACCTGCCCCGTCTGCGCGCCCTCCACGCTGCGGCTGTAGGCCAGCGCCACGCGGCTGGCGGCGGCCGGCTCGAAGCCGTGGAAGAACGGGCCGTACGCGTCCAGCGACTCTTCCAGCACCGTGGGGCTGACGACATTGATGCGCACGCCGCGCGCCAGTTCGATGGCAGCGCCCCGCACGAAGCCTTCCACGGCCGCATTCGTCATGCTGGCGGCCGTGCCGAAGCGGATCGGCTGCTCGGCCACGATGCCGCTGGTGAGCGTGATCGAGCCGCCATCGTTCAGGTATTCCTGCGCCACCAGCGCCACGTTGACCTGGCCCATCAATTTGCTGTCCAGGCCCAGCTGGAATTGCTCGGGAGTAAAGTCGGCCAGGGGGCCGAAATGCAGCTTGCCGGCCGTCACGATGACGGCGTCGATCTTGCCGATGCGCTTGAACAAGGCGCGCACTTGCACGATGTCACCCATGTCGGCCTGGTGCGCGCCCGTGCGGCTGCCCACTTCGATGATTTCATGGCGCTGCGCCAGTTGCACCGAGACGGCCTTGCCGATGGTGCCGCTGGCGCCGATGATGACGATTTTCATGATGCATCCCTGTCTGGTGAAGTAGCGATGCAGCCAGTATGCGCCGCATTAGGAAAGGAATGCATACGCCAGAGTTGCAGGATTATTAAGCCACAGTTTGTAGAAGCTGCGCCGTGCGCGATGACCTGCCCACCCCATGTATCTGGTGTATTCGCGCGATCGCCAGCTCACGCAAAAGCTGATGACCTTCACCTACTTTCTGCCGGAACGCTACGGGCCGGCAGTACGGTGGCTACCGGCCACACTCACGTAACCGCCTGAATTTTGTATAAAATAATAAAATGTGAATTATCTTAAAACACAGTAAAGAGTGTTGCACTTGGTCTTTGAGAGCACCCAGCACTGATAAGCCCTGATGCTCGCTGTTGTCAGGAAAGCCGACCGCCGATCAAGTTGGCAAGGGTGGCTTTATCATGGACGTCGAGTTTCAGGTAGCTATTTTGCAGCAGGTTGCGCACAGTGACTGGAGAAATCCCGAGTTGCGCGGCGATCGCTTTCGTCGGGTGCCCTTTGCCGTACAGGCAGGCTACCTCGAGCTCACGCTGGGTCAGACGCGTGAGCGGCGAGCGTGGCATGATGCGCAGGAATAGCAGGGTGTTGATTCGACTGCATGTCACCACGATGCGCTTGCCTGCGTAGCCGGTTGAGCCTGGCGCGCTCAACGCTGTTATCAGCGCCGCAGGCAGGCGAGCGCCGCGCCAGTCACTCCATTCGGTTTGCATCAAGCCACTAGCTTGCTGCTCGCAGTGTTGGATATTGCCGTCGATCTGGGCAATCAGCAAGGCGCCTTGTGCCGGTACGGAAGCAGACGGGATCGCGAGTTGGCGGTTCAGTTTGAGAGCTTCCTGCAGGTGCGGCATAACGGCGCGAATCAGACGCTGTTCGTATCGACCAAAATGCGCTTCGTCGCATGCACGGTAAAACGACAGGCCGTCGGAAAAACCAGTGTCGCGGTCGTGGAGCACCATAACCAGGCCGTTCTGATGGTCGTAGCGATTAGCATAGTCGCGCATGATCGCATGTTGAGGCGCTGCGAACAGGGTTGGGGAATGGAAGGAAAGGGGCCGGTTTGGGTGTGCCATGACTTGTTGCAGCACCAGGTCATTACGATGGATATTCTCCCAGTCAAGCACATTGTTTTCCGGGATGTTGTACATGATGCTGCCTTGGATGAGCGCAGTGCCGCTGGCGAAGTCCACACTCAGCAGCCGGGCGGAATCGAAGTTCACCACCGCGCGCAACAGTTTCATGGCGCTATCCGGGAAAGCATCCGCAGGCAAGGTCCGCGCAGCATGATATATCTCCAGCAGCAAAGTGCAATACAGGTCCATGCGTTCCTCGATGCAATCGTAATGAACGTCTTCAGGGAAACTGGATGAAAATTGCTTAATATATAATTTTTGAATTATACGATGCCTGCGTCAGCTTGATCATACCATTGGCTGGATGCGCTTTGGTTTAGATCATCGTTTCACTTTGCCATGATGCAAATGCATCATGGACAGATAAAATTAAAAAAACTACCATTTCCATGGTCAGAACATCCTGGATGCAAAAATTATCCACCTGCAAGGGATTCGATCATGGAAACGCATCATATTGTGGAATGGCGCCCGTGCCGTCATGCGCTGGCCATACTTGTATCGCTGCTGCAGGCTTGCGGTGGGGGTGGTGGCAGTGAGGTAGCGCCAGTTGTCCAGTCCAGTGGCACGGTCTTGTCGGGACAAGTCATTTACGATGCGCCCGTGGCGAAGGCCAAAGTCAGCGTGCGCGATGCCGAAGGGCAGAGCTGGAGCGCCGAGACCGACGCTGAAGGGAAGTACCGGATTGAACTCCCGACCGATACCAAGATCAAGCCGCCGTTGCTGGTGCGTGCGGAGGGTGTCGGCCGCCGCTGGGAAATCGGCAATGGCGCCACGCTCGGTACGGAGACCGTGCAGACGGGCGTATTGTCGCCCGCTATCGTTCCCGTAAAGATCGACCCGGCCAAAGGGTTGGATACGCCCGTGCTGCTATATGCAGTGAGCAATACTGCGGGCGTTGCCCACGTTACGCCCGCCACGACACTGGTGGTCAATCGCCTGACGGCACAACGCGCCGAGGCGGCGTATGTCAACTTGGGCAAAGCGGGCACCACCATTGGCGATGCGTTGGCGCCCGGTCTGGTGAGTGCGGCGCAGGCAGCGGTCAAGCAAACGCTGGCCCAGGCAGGCCTGCCAGCCGCGTTGCTTGACGATCCAACTTCACCAAGTCTGGTGCCGGTGGATCTCAGCTCCACCTATCAAAAACTGGTCAGCGGAGACATCCTTTCCGCTATCGGGACGCTGCTCAATGCGATTGTCGACAACCAGATCAATTTCGGCTGCTCGGGCGAGGGTTATGGCATCATGCTCGACGACGGCCTGAGCCGTCCATCCTGCCTGGCCGGCGCCAATGTCGCCCAGTCGTGGCTGTTGACTTCGTTCATCGGGCTGGAATCGGCACGCAGCCTGGATATTGAAACGCGCGCCGATGAACTGGCCGGGGTTGGCGGTCCAGGCGGTGGCTGGAAGTACCAGTCGGAACGTTTGCCGCCGCCCGAGCGCCGGGCGCGCGTACAGGGTAAATTGCTGGCAGCCCTGAAAGGGATGGATGCCACCACCAGCCTGAGCGGGCCTGCGACGCAGGTAATCGCGATCCTACGAACATGGGATGATAACACCTGGCACAATTTGAACACCAAGATTTGCAGCAGCATCAATGTCGCCGATCTGTCCGATCTGACGTATTCCTATCAAGAGCTCAAGCTGAGCATGAAACCCGGGGTAGCGACGCCTACCGAAGATGCGGCATCGTTCTTGTCGTTTTCGGGCAGCTCCATCAAGAGTACCGCCGTCAACCGCATCCTGCCCCGGTCGTTCGAGGACGGCAGCCGGACCAATTCCTGCCCTATCGTCGAGAAGAACGCCAGTCGCCTGCGTGAGCTGGTGGCCGCCTATCAACCCGCTCCATATCGTCCGGCGCTCACGCCCCTGCTTGTGGACTTGGAGGACGGGCTTACTGCCTGGCTGAAATACCCGGTGGCTGAACGCATGACAAACACGGAGGTGTTGAACTTTCTTTTTTCCCCTATTTTTATGATCGGGGCGTATTACGATTTTCCCCCATTAGATTTCCTTAATAATGGCTCGGCGGTTGGGAGGTTAATCGAAAGCAATCGTTTATGTTTCGGCTACGGGAATAATTCGCAAGAATGCCGTGCCGCGATGTACACGCCGGAGCAGTTTCGCGCAGAGGTCGCAAACTGGGCGGGCAGCCTGACGCCGGAGCAGACGGCTGCCAAGGAAGAGCAGGCCGATGTCACGCTGGCCAATCTGGGGAGTGAACTCGCGCAGTTCTACATGGATGAATACGAGCAGCACTTCGACAAGTACTTTGTCGCGCTCACGTCCTTCACGATTGCCGAAGCACAAGGCTACGTTGTGAATCGATGGCAGCTTGAAAATCCCGAACGCGACGCCAGTATTGCCGTGCCAGATGTCAGCCAGGTTGGCTACAAGGTCAACGGTTCCAGTATCGAGCTGACCGGGCAGTTCTTGGTCCGCAGGTTTGATGTGCGCCTGCCAAAATTTACAACCGACAAGTTGCTGTCGGTGATTGACGGGTTGCGGCTGGTGCCTGTCAAGGTGAGTCTCGACCAGTTGCCTGCAGTGGCCATGTGCGATAGCAATGACCTGGCGTGCATGGGACGCCTGCGCCGTACCCGCAAATTTACCCAGGTCGACTTGTCTTTGGACGTGTCTGGCTCTGTGTCGCTGTGGTTTGCAACATCGAGCTACTGGCAGACCTATCTGAACTCGATGCAGGCCCATAATGAGGTGCTGCAGTTTGATCGCGGTTACGCGGAAATGTCTTTTACGTTGAAAGGCAATTAACCCGACATGGCGGCACGGCAGGCGGTCGGTGACCGCCTTACCTTAGCTTAGTCCGCGTTGTTTGAGGTCCTGCAGGTCAATACATGATGTCTAGTGGGCTTTCACGTTCGCCCGAGCTGCCGCCAGCCTGGCCAGCTCGCCTTGCCGCTGCCAGCCGGCGCCCAGCGACCGGGCTACGGCCACGCTTGCCAGCAAACGCTGGGTCTTGATCTGCGCGGCGGCGCGGTCGGCGGCCAGCGAGCTGCGCTGGGCATCGGTCACATCCAGATAGGTCGAGATGCCGCGCTCGTAGCGCGTACGCGCCACCAGATAGGCACGCGCGGCCGCCGCTTGCGACAAGGCTTGCGCGTCGCCCTGCAACTGGCGCTGCTCCACGTCGGACAAGGCGTCTTCCACTTCACGCAAGGCCGTCAAGAGCTTCGTTTCATGGTTCGCCAGGGCCTCCGCATAACGCGCCTTCGAGAGGTCGAGGTTGGCCTGGTTGCGGCCACCGTCAAAGATCGGCAGCGACAGGGCCAGCGGGCCGACGCTGAACTGGCGCGAACCGCCCTGCGCCAGTTCACGCAGCTTTTCCGAGGCGTAGCCGAAATTGCCCGTCAGTTGCAGCGACGGATAAAACGCAGCTTCGGCCACGCCCACCTGGGCGTTAAAAGCGCGCAAATTGGCGACACTGGAAACGAGGTCCGGGCGGTGCGCCAGCAGGCTGGCGGGCAAGCCGACGGGAATGGCGGGCGGCAGCGGCAAGATGGACGGATCGGCCGCCACCGGCAATTGCAGCGCCGACGGCGGCTTGCCCGTCAGGGTGGCCAGGCTGTTTTCCAGCTGGTTGCGCTGGCGCTTGACTTCATGCAGGTCCGCCTGCGCGTTCGACAGTTCCACTTTCGCGCGCGCCAGGTCCAGCTCATTGGTCAGGCCCGCATTGAAGCGCGCCTCGACCAGTTCGGCCGATTCACGGCGCGTGCCCAACGCGCCATTCAAGATGGCCATTTCCGCGTCCAGCCCGCGCAGCTGCCAGTAGTTGCTGGCCACTTGCGCCGACAGCATCAGCAGCACGCCGTCGCGGTCGGCATGCGCCGCCAGCGCCTGCGAGTCAGCCGCTTCGAGCATGCGTTTCACGCGGCCCAGCAGGTCGACTTCATACGACAGCGAGCCGCCGACGGAGAAGTTATTGCCGCTGATAGAGCGGTTGCCCAGCGCCAGGCCCTGCGAAGTGTTAGCCGAGGTGCGCGAGTTCGAGATGCCCGTGCTGAGGTTGACGCCAGGGCCCTGGTTGGCACGTGCCGTGCCGCTTTGCGCCAGCGCCTGCAACAGGCGCTGGCCGGCCGCCTTGACGCTGGGGTTATCCTGCAGCGCGCTTTGCTCAAGGCGGTTCAGGGTGCTGTCGCCATAAATACTCCACCAGTCTGTCGGCAGCTGCGCAGCGTCCGCTATGCTGGCGCCGTGGCGGAAAGCGCCGTTGTCGATGCCGGCCACATTGCCTGGGGCCTTGAAATCCTGGCCCACGGTACCGCAGGCGGAAAGTGCCACGGCAAGGGACGCGGCCAGCGCGATTTTCGTGATGTTCATAGATGCAGTTTGCATGGTGATTACCTTGTTATTCTTGAATGGGCGGTCAATGACCGCCGCCACCGCCACCGGGGGCTTTGAGTTTGTCGGCCAGCCACAGGGGCACGATGCAGGCCAGCAGGATGGCGCCAATCAGGAAGAAGCCATCGTTGTAGGCCATCACATACGCTTCGCGGCGCACGATGCCGTCGATCGCCTGCAAGGCCTGGTTGCCGGCCGTGACGGAGTCAACACCCTTGGCCATGAACGCGGACGTCAACTGGTCGATGCGCAGCTGCGTGGCGCTGGAAAACGCGGTGATCGCCTCGCCCAGGCGCTGCGAATGGAAGTGCTCGCGGGTGCTCAGCGCCGTTGCCAGCAGGGCGATGCCGATCGAGCCCCCCAGGTTGCGCGTCATGTTGAACAGGCTCGAGGCCGACGGCATGTCCTTCGGCGCGATGCCCTTCATGGCGAAGTTCGACAGGGTCAGCATGACGAAGGGCTGGCCCAGCGCGCGCACCACTTGCGACCACAGCAGCTGGTCGTAGCCGGTGGAAGCGTCCATGTACGCATTCATCATGCACGAGCCGCCGAACAGCAACAGGCCGATCGAGCACAGGATGCGGTTGTCCACCGTCGACGACAGCTTGGCAACAAACGGCATGATGAACAGCTGCGGCAAGCCCACCCACATGATGACTTCACCGATCTGCATCGGCGAATAGCCGGCGATCTGGCCCAGGAACAGCGGCAGCAAAAAGGCCGAGCCATACAAGCCCATGCCCGTCACGGCCGACAGCACGGTGGCGACCAGGAAGTTGCGCTGGCCGTACAGGGACAGGTTGACGAAGGGCTCGGCGCGCGTGGCGCTGGTGACGACCCAGCCCAGGATGCCCGTCAGGGCCAGCGCGGCGAAGGCGATGATGAAGCCCGAATCGAACCAGTCCTTCGAATTACCCTCTTCCAGGAAGATGGTCAGGCAACCGAGGCCCATGGCCATGAAGAAGATGCCCAGCCAGTCCGCCTTCCAGAACATTTCCAGCTTCATCGGTTCGCGGTCCAGGCCATAGACCATGCCGGCGATCAGCAGCACGCCGGGCACCCAGTTGATGTAAAAGATCGAGGGCCAGCCATACAGCTCGGAAAGGTAGCCGCCCAGGGTCGGGCCCATGGCTGGCGCCAGGGTGGCCGTCAAACCGAAGATGGCCATGCCGACGGCGCGCTTCGAGGGCGGCAGCTTGAGCATGACGAGGGTGAACGCCATGGGGATCAGCGCGCCGCCGGTAAACCCTTGCAGCATGCGGAAGACGATCATGCTTTCCAGGTTCCAGGCCGTACCGCACAGGGTGGAGAACAGCAGGAAGAGAGCGGTGGTGCCGATCATGTAGGTACGCAGTCCAAACACGCGCGCCAGCAGCGCGGTGAGGGGAATGACGATAATTTCCGCCACCAGGTAGGCCGTGGAAATCCACGAGCCTTCTTCCTGGGTGGCCGACAGTGAGCCAAGGATATCCTTGAGCGAGGAATTGGTGATCTGGATGTCGAGCACCGCCATGAAGGCGCCCAGCATGCCGGCGGCGACCGCCAGCCAGGTGCGCCCGGAGACTTTCTCGCTGATCACGGGAAACGCCGGCGATGTCGCCGGTGTGGTGGAAGGGCTGCTCATGAAAGCTTAGCGGGCGATGGTCTGCGCGGCTGGAGCAGCTGGCGCGGCGGCGTGGCGCGGGGCCTGGTCCTGGGCCGAATTGGGCTGGTTGATTTCCACTTCGGCAATCACCGACATGCCCGGCACTAGGCGGCCATTCATGGCCTTGATATCTGCCGGCTGGAAGACAATTTTTACGGGCACGCGCTGCACGATCTTGGTGAAGTTGCCGGTGGCGTTATCGGCTGGCAGCAGGGCGAATTGCGCGCCCGAGGCCGGTGCGAAGCTGTCGACCGTGCCTACCAGTTTCTTGCCCGGCATGGCGTCGATGGCCACGTGCACGCTCTGGCCGCGGTGCAAATCGGCCAGTTGGGTTTCCTTGAAGTTGGCGGTGACCCAGACGTTGTCTTGCACGATGGCCGTCAATTGCTGGCCAGGCTGCACGCGCATGCCCGTTTCCACGTTGCGCTTGCCGATGCGGCCGGCAACAGGCGCCAGGATGCGGTTGTATTGCAGTTGCTGCTGCGCGTCCTTCAGTTGCACGCGCAGCACGGCCACCTGAGCCTTGGCGACGTCGCGCGCGGCCTGGGCGGCGCCGATCTGCGCCTTGGCGGCCACGGCGCTGTCGCGGCGGGCGGCCAGGTCGGCCACGGCGCTGGAGCGGGCCGCGTTGGCTGCGTCCAGTTCCGCTTTCGAGACGGCTTTCATCTGGCTCGTGTACAGCTGGCCATAGCGCTCGGCATCCTGTTTGGCGCGCAGCAGCTGCGCGTCAGCCTGGGCCACCTGCGCCTGGGCCGCGCTCGCTTGCGCCTGCACTTGCGCGACCTGCGCGTCCGCCTGCAGCACTTGCTGCTCGGCGCTGCCGATTTGCGCGGCGATCTGTTCGGCTTTCACATGCTGGTCGAAGGGATCGAGTTCGGCGATCACGTCGCCCTCTTTCACGAATTGATTATCGTCAATGAAGACCTTGGTGACGACACCGGAAATGCGCGCCGAGACAGGGTGCACGTGGCCGGAAACATAGGCGTTTTCCGTTTCGACGAAATAATGGCTGCGGTACCACATGCGCGCACCGGCGCCCAGTGCGACCAGGACGATCAGGCCGGCGATGATTTTCACGCGATGATTGGGTGCGGCGGAGCTGGCAGGTGCGGCGGGCGTGGACGGTGCGGCCGGCGCCGCGGGTGGGACGGCACTAAGCACTTTTTGTTCTGCTTGACCAGGCTGGTTGGACATACTGCGCTCCGAAAATGAAATGATATCTATTCATTATTGGACAAAGAAAAGCCAATGTCAAGAAATGAAACGATTGCATTTCATTTTAATTTGCACTACAGTGTGAGCCATCACCCACCTTCCAAGAGACCCCGACCATGCCTGATCCCGGCCTCAGCGATACCATGCCTACCGACAAAGAATCCGACAGCGCCGCCCAGCATTTATCCTGCTACGGCAATGCAGCCGGGCGCCCACGCGCCGCCGACATGGAGGCGCGCATGGAAAACCTGCTGCACACGGCTGGCTGCCTGTTCCTGGAAAAAGGCTATGGAAAAGTCAGTCTGGAAATGATCGCGCGCGAAGCCCATGTGGCCGTGCGCACGATTTATGTGAAATTTGGTGGCAAGTCGGGCCTGTTCAATGCCGTGGTGGAACGTCGCCGCGCCGCCTATTTTTCCACCATGCCGGCGCTGGAAACGGACATGCGCCCCCTGCTTACCATCCTGGGCGAGTTCAGCTTGCTATTTGTGCAACTGGTGACGATGCCGGCGGCCATCCGCCTCAATCGCATGGTGGTGGCTGAAGCGGCCACGCACCCGGAATTGGCGGAAACGTTTTACAAGGTAGGCCCGGGGCAGTCACGCGAGATGCTGACCAGGTTTTTCAGCCGCGCCGATATGGCGCCGCTGTTTCGCGAGGAACTGACGGCATCCACGCTGGCCTTGCACCTGCTTAATTGCCTGCTGGGCGACCAGATGTCGCGCCTGCTGTTTCCACCGCAGACGCAACCGGACGTGGCGCAATTGCGCGCCAAGGTGGCGCTCAGTCTCGACCTGTTCCTGCACGGCACCTTGCGCCAGCCGCCAGCGGCCTGAGGCCGGATTCAGCCAGGGCGGCTGCAGTCTTCCTGCATGCAGGCCTGCGCAGGGGCGGCCTCGATGCGTTCGCCGCCCAGGCCCAGCGCGTGCAGGAAGGGCTGGGCCGCCGATGCGCCATCAACACTGAGTGAGGACTCACTGCCATCGTAACGCTCTGGACCGTAGCGCATCAGGTCGAACGACGTTTCAAAGCGCTGCGCCAGGAAATAGGTGCGGAAGTAATCAAAGGCAAACGCCACCTGGCCATCGGCGCGCAACAGCAGGCCATGTGCATACAGCGGTGCCAGCCAATCCCCGGCGGCCATGCTCCAGCCCTTCACGCCACAATAATCGCTGGCAAAGCGTTCCAGCTCAGCCTGCCCCAGGAACAGGCTCTTGGCCTCGAACATCACGAACGCCAGCTCGATCAGAAATTCGCGCGCGGCCAGCGCATCGTCCGACAGCACGCGCTGCGGCATGCCGGCCCGGCCCAGCAAGCCATCGACATAGCTGCGTTCATCCGCCAGTTGCGGCAGCAAGGTGGCAAATACATATTCGGCATCCATCTGCCCCGTTTCCTGGCCATTCGGCGTGTACAGCACCGACAGGGCGAAGCGCTTGCTCACTTCATCGAACTCGCGCAGCGCTACCGTCCATTGCGAGGCCGGCGCAACGCCACTCCCGGCCGTCCCGCCACCGAACTCCAGCACGGCGAACGCCGCCATCTGGCCGTGTGCACCGTACAGGCTGCCAGGATTACTCTTGAACAAGATTTCTAGCGATTTCATCAACGAACTGGCGTCGCCCATATGCTGGTGGCCATGGAAGACGGCATGGATATTCTTGTAGCGCGCACGCTGTTCGGCACTGGCGTGTTCATCGGCGGCAAAAAAACTGAAACCGGCATTACCCAGCGCCGCAGCCGCGACGCCCTGCACGCGGCTGCCCGGCACCAGGTAGTAACGCGCACCGGGCAAGCTGGCCGCCTGCAGCAGCGGGCGCAGGAAGTATTCGTAGACATACACAGGCGTCGTGTCGGCACTGGCGTCAGGCGCCACCAGCTGGCCTGTGAAAAAAATGGCATCGATCTGCTTTCCCGCCGCCAGAATGGCAGCCACGTCCTGATACAGGGCATGCAGCATCACTGCCTGCTCTTGCTCATCAGCTCGGCGCAGGTGGACATCGGAAATATGCAGGGCGGTAAATTTTTTCATTGTTGCAAAACTTTCTCAGCACAGCCAAACTTGACCGGACACTGGCAACGTTCAGGGAAAAATCACACGCCCCTGGATAAGCGCGGGCGAAACACAGTGATAGTCCGCCATTGTGCCACTTTTTCCATACGGCAATACTCACCTATTTTCACATAACGGCTATATGTCACGTTTTACCATGTTCAAACAATAAAAAACCCCGCAATCGCTTGCGGGGTTTTTAGTTTACTAGTACAACGCCAGACAATCAGCGCTTGCGCGGCGGCGGCAAGTCCGTGCACACGCCTTCATACACTTCGGCAGCCATACCAATCGACTCGCCCAGGGTTGGATGCGGGTGGATGGTCTTGCCGATGTCCGTGCCGTCGCAGCCCATTTCGATGGCCAGCGCGATTTCACCGATCATGTCGCCCGCATGCGTGCCGACGATGGTACCGCCGATGATGCGGTGCGTTTCCGCATCAAACAGCAGCTTGGTGAAGCCTTCGGCGCGGCCATTGGCCACGGCGCGCCCGCTTGCTGCCCAAGGGAAGTGGCCCTTCTCGACCTTGATGCCCTTGGCTTTCGCTTCGTCTTCCGTGATGCCGGCCCATGCCACTTCCGGATCCGTGTAGGCGACCGATGGAATCACCTTGACGTCGAAGTGCGACTTCTGGCCGGCAGCCGCTTCTGCTGCCACGTGGGCTTCATGCACGGCCTTGTGCGCCAGCATCGGCTGGCCGACCAAATCGCCGATGGCGAAGATGTTCGGCACGTTGGTGCGCATCTGGCTGTCGACGGTGATGAAGCCACGGTCGGTGACCGTGACGCCAGCCTTGTCGGCGGCCAGCTTCTTGCCGTTAGGGCTGCGGCCCACGGCGACCAGCACCAGGTCGTAGACTTGCGGTGCCGGCGCCGTGGCACCCGCTTCTGCTGCTTCGAACGTGACCTTGATGCCTTCCGGCAACGCCTCAACGGCAACCGTCTTGGTCTTGGTCATGATGTTGTCGAAGCGTTTTTCATTGAACTTCTGCCACACCTTGACCGCATCGCGGTCAGCGCCCTGCATCAGGCCATCGAGCATTTCCACCACGTCGATGCGCGCACCGAAGGTCGAATACACGGTGGCCATTTCCAGGCCGATGATGCCGCCGCCGATGACCAGCATACGTTTCGGGATCTGGCGCAGTTCCAAAGCGCCCGTCGAATCGACGATGCGCGGGTCTTCCGGCACGAATGGCAGTTTCACCACGGACGAACCGGCGGCGATGATGGCTTGCTTGAACTGCACGACTTTCGTCGAACCGTCGGCTGCCGTCACTTCGATGTGATTGGCGCTCAAGAACTGGCCCACGCCCGTCACCACTTGCGTCTTGCGTGCGCGGGCCATGCCAGCCAGGCCGCCGGTCATGTTCGAGATCACGCCTTCCTTGTACTTGCGTACCTGGTCGATATCGATCGTCGGCTTGGCAAACGTCACGCCCGTGTTGGACATGTGCGCCGTCTCGTCGATCACGGAAGCGACATGCAGCAGCGCCTTCGACGGGATGCAGCCCACGTTCAGGCACACGCCGCCCAGGGTGGCATAGCGCTCGACGATGACGGTGCTCAGCCCCAGGTCGGCCGCGCGAAAGGCCGCAGAATAGCCACCAGGACCACCGCCCAGCACCATCATGTCGACATCGATGTCAACCTGGCCGCTGTAATTGCCGGCCGGGATGGCCGCAGCAGCTGGTGCCGCTGGAGCTGCTGCCGCAGGCGCCGGAGCGGCCACGACGGCGGCAGGAGCGGCCGCACCTTCAGATGCTTCCACCACCAGCAGCGCGCTGCCTTCAGCGATCTTGTCGCCTACCTTGACCTTGATTTCCTTGACGACGCCGGCGTGGGTCGATGGAATCTCCATGCTGGCCTTGTCCGATTCGACCGTGATCAGCGACTGGTCCACCTTGATGGTGTCGCCTACCTTGACCATCAATTCGATGACTTCGACTTCCTTGAAGTCGCCGATATTCGGTACTTTTACCTCTACTGTGCTCATCAATCGCTCCTTACAGCAGAATTTTGCGCATGTCGGCCAGGACTTCGCCGAGGTACACGGAGAATCGCGCGCCCATCGCGCCATCGACCACGCGGTGGTCGTAGGACAGCGAGGTGCCCATCATCAGGCGTGGCTGAAAGGCCTTGCCATCCCATACCGGCTTGATCGAGGCTTTCGACAGGCCCAGGATGGCCACTTCCGGCGCATTGACGATAGGCGTGAAGTGCGTGCCGCCGATGCCGCCCAGGGACGAAATCGTGAAGCTGGCGCCCTGCATGTCGGCAGGTTTGAGCTTGCCTTCGCGCGCCTGCAAGGAGAGTTCCGTCATTTCGCGGGCGATTTGCGAGACCGATTTCTGGTCCGCGCCCTTGATAACAGGCACCACCAGGCCATTCGGCGTATCGGCAGCAAAACCGATGTTGTAGTACTGCTTGAGGATCAGGTTCTCGCCCTTGGCGTCCAGCGAAGCGTTAAACGCAGGGAATTTCTTCAGCGCGGCGACGCAGGCCTTGATAACGAAAGCCAGCATGGTCAGCTTGGCCGCATCCTTGTTTTTCGCATTGGCGGCGTTGGTGTCGACGCGGAACGCTTCCAGGTCCGTCACGTCCGCTTCGTCGAACTGCGTGACGTGCGGGATCATGACCCAGTTGCGGTGCAGGTTCGGACCCGAGATTTTCTTGATGCGCGACAGCGGCAGCAATTCGATGGCGCCGAATTTGGCAAAATCGAGCGACGGCCATGGCAGCAAGTCCATGCCCACGCCTTTGCCTGCAGCGGCAGGAGCGGCGTTCGGCGCGGCCACAGCGCCCGACATCACACCCTTGACGAAGTTCTGCACGTCTTCCTGGGTGATGCGGCCTTTCGGACCGGAACCGCCCACGCGGGCCAGGTCCACGCCCAGTTCGCGTGCGAACTTGCGGATCGATGGTGATGCATGCGCCAGCTTGCCATTGATGACGGGCGTAGCTGCAGGCGCGGCTTCGGCTGCGACCGGCGCCGAAGCGACGGCGGCCGCTGGTGCGGCGGCAGCTTGCGCGACGGGTGCAGGAGCAGCCGTCGCTGGAGCAACGGCGGCGGCAGGAGCGGCGGCGGCCGTGGTCTCGACGACCAGCACCAGGCTGCCCTTGGCAACTTTGTCGCCAACCTTGACTTTCAATTCCTTGACGATGCCTGCATGGCTCGATGGAATTTCCATGCTGGCCTTGTCCGATTCGACCGTCAGCAGCGACTGGTCAACCTTGATCGTGTCGCCTACCTTGACCATCAACTCGATGACTTCGACTTCCTTGAAGTCGCCGATATCGGGCACGTTCACTTCCAACAGGGCCGGCGCGCCGGAAGCGGCAGGCGCGGGCGCGGCGGCAGGTGCAGCCGCCGGCGCAGTGGCTGCAGCAGCAGGTGCTGCAGCGGCCGGGGCCGTAGCGGCCACGTCGTCCGCCACTTCCAGCAGCAGGACCAGCGAACCTTCGGCGATCTTTTCGCCCACGTTGACTTTCAATTCCTTGACGACACCGGCGTGGCTCGATGGAATTTCCATGCTGGCCTTGTCCGATTCGACCGTGATCAGGGACTGGTCCACCTTGACCGTATCGCCTGGCTTGACCATCAGTTCAATGATTTCGACTTCCTTGAAATCGCCGATATCCGGGACTTTGACTTCCACAATGCTCATAGCTTGCTCCGTTATTTTATTTGTCAGATGGACTCGCAGACACGCCAAGGCGGTACTTTCGCACCGCCTTGGCGTTAGCAGGTCCGCTCAACGATTACTGGGTCACCGGATTCGGTTTGTTGGCGTCGATGCCGTACTTGGCGATCGCCTGCTCCACCACCGACACGTCGATCTTGCCTTCGTCAGCCAGCGATTTGAGCGCGGCCACGGTGACATAATAACGGTTCACTTCGAAGAACTCGCGCAGTTTGGCGCGGCTGTCCGAGCGGCCAAAGCCATCGGTACCCAGCACCTTGTAGGTGCGGCCCTTCGGCATGAAGGCGCGGATCTGCTCTGCAAAGGCACGCATGTAGTCGGTCGTGGCGACGATCGGGCCGTCGGTGCCTTGCAACAGCGACGTCACGTATGGCACGCGCTGCTCTTTCGACGGGTTGACCATGTTCCAGCGCTCGGCATCCTGTCCATCGCGGGCCACCAGGGTCAGCGACGGTGCCGACCAGACGTCTGCAGCGACGCCCCAGTCGTTGGCCAGCAATTCGGCGGCGAAGATCGATTCGCGCAGGATGGTGCCGCAACCGATCAGTTGTACGCGCAGCTTGGCGTCCGCATTGCCTTCCTGCAGCTTGTACATGCCTTTCAGGATGCCTTCTTCCTGGCCTGGCTTGATGCCTGGCTGGGCGTAGTTCTCGTTCATGATCGTGATGTAGTAAAACACATCTTCCTGGTTGGCGATCATGCGGCGCAGGCCGTCCTGGATGATGACGGCGACTTCATGGCTGAAGGTCGGATCGTACGGCATGCAGGTCGGGATGGTCGCGGCGAAGATATGGCTGTGGCCATCTTCGTGCTGCAAGCCTTCGCCGTTCAGGGTCGTACGGCCGGCCGTGCCGCCCATCAGGAAGCCACGGGCGCGCATGTCGGCCGAAGCCCATACCTGGTCGCCGATGCGCTGGAAGCCGAACATCGAGTAGAAGGTGTAGAACGGGATCATGATGCGGTCGTTGGTCGAATACGACGTCGCCGCGGCGATCCACGAGCTCATGCCGCCCGCTTCGTTGATGCCCTCTTGCAGGATCTGGCCAGCCTTGTCTTCGCGGTAGTACATGACCTGGTCTTTGTCGACTGGCTCGTACAACTGGCCTTTCGGGTTGTAGATGCCGATCTGGCGGAACAGCCCTTCCATGCCGAAGGTACGCGATTCATCGACCAGGATAGGCACCACGCGCTGGCCCAGGTTCGGGTCTTTCAGCAGGGTCGAAATGACGCGCACGAAGGCTTGCGTGGTCGAGATTTCGCGGCCTTCAGGCGTAGCGTCCAGCACGTTCTTGAATGCGTCGAGGCCAGGTACTGGCAGGGTTTCTTCCGCTTTCTGGCGGCGCTGCGGCAAATAGCCACCCAGAGCCTTGCGGCGCTCGTGCAGGTAGACCATTTCCGGCGCGTCGTCGGCTGGCTTGAAGAAGGGAATGTCGGCCAGTTGATCGTCAGGAATCGGCAGCGAGAAGCGGTCGCGCATTTCGCGGATGGCTTCGTCGTCGAGTTTTTTCGTCTGGTGCGCCGTGTTGCGCGCTTCGCCGGACTTGCCCATGCCGTAGCCCTTGACGGTTTTTACCAGCAGGACGGTAGGCTGGCCCTTGTGTTCCTGGGCGATCTTGAATGCAGCGTAGATCTTGTGCGGATCGTGGCCGCCACGGGTCAGGCGCCAGATATCGTCGTCGGTCATGTTGGCAACCATTTCCAGCAGCTTCGGATGCTTGCCGAAGAAGTGCTTGCGCACGTAGGCGCCATCTTTTGCCTTGTAGTTCTGGTATTCGCCGTCGACGGTTTCCATCATCACGCGCTGCAGGATGCCTTCCTTGTCTTGTGCCAGCAGGGCGTCCCAGCCCGGGCCCCAGATGACCTTGACGACGTTCCAGCCGGCGCCACGGAATTCGCCTTCCAGTTCCTGGATGATCTTGGTGTTGCCGCGTACCGGGCCATCGAGGCGCTGCAGGTTGCAGTTGACCACGATGACCAGGTTGTCGAGCATGTCGCGTGCGGCCAGGCCGATCGCGCCCAAGGACTCTGGCTCGTCCATCTCGCCATCGCCGCAGAAGGCCCATACTTTACGGTTGTCGGTCTTGGCGATGCCGCGTGCGTGCAGGTATTTCAGGAAACGCGCCTGATAGATGGCCATGTGCGGGCCCAGGCCCATCGACACGGTCGGGAACTGCCAGAAGTCAGGCATCAGTTTAGGATGCGGGTACGACGACAGGCCCTTGCCGTCGACTTCCTTGCGGAAGTTCAGCATTTGCTCTTCCGTCAGGCGGCCTTCCAGGAAAGCGCGCGCGTAGACGCCAGGCGAGGAGTGGCCCTGGATGTACAGCAAGTCGCCGCCGTGGTCGGCCGTTGGCGCGTGCCAGAAGTGATTAAACCCAATCCCCAGCATGTTCGCCAGCGAGGCGAACGAGGACAAGTGGCCACCCAGGTCGCCATCGGCGCGGTTGGCCTTGACCACCATGGCCATGGCGTTCCAGCGCATCCACGAGCGCAGGCGCTCTTCGTATTCCAGGTTGCCTGGGCAGTGTGCTTCTTGCTTGGTGGGAATGGTATTGACGTAAGCGGTGGTGCTGGAGAACGGGATCTGGGCGCCACGGCGGCGGGCCAGGTCAACCAGGCGTTCCATCAGGTAATGCGCGCGTTCTGGACCTTCGTTTTCCAGCACGGCTTCGAGCGCGTCCAGCCACTCCTTGGTTTCCTGCATATCCGGGTCGGTGCCGATCTGTGTCGTTACCTGGTTCAGTTGAGCTGACATCTGTTGAGTCTCCTTTGTGATCGCCCCACCCCGATTTTCCGGATCGCTGTCGGACGGTATTTCGCTGATTATTTACTATTAAGTTGGATTAGTGTGGGGATTCTAACAGCGTATTTAGTATTTTTCAAATTACGATATGGCATTTCGCATTATGAAATCATCCTGTGGAATTTATGCTGCACTGCCGCAAATTCCAGGCGGTAATTAGTGTGATGAAAGCAGTCAACAAAGCAGTAAAGCGGCGGCAAAAGCGCCGGCAGGCAGCCAGCGGCTTTATAATCTGTCTTTTCCCTCCCACCAGCTCTCAGCCCCCTACTATGCCAGCACAACTGATCGACGGAATCGCCCTTTCCCAAAAACTGCGCAGCGAGATCGCCACGCGCGCCGCCGCCCTCACCGCCAAGGGCACCCAACCCGGCCTGGCCGTGATTCTCGTCGGCGAAGACCCCGCCAGCCAGGTGTATGTCCGCAACAAGGTCAAGGCGTGCGGCGACGTGGGTTTTCACTCGGTGCTGGAAAAATATGAAGCGGACCTGCCCGAAGCGGACTTGCTCGCGCGCATCGCCAGCCTGAATGCCGACCCGGCCATCCACGGCATCCTCGTGCAAATGCCTTTGCCCAAGCACATCAACCCGCACAAGGTCATCGAGGCGATCGCCACGACGAAAGACGTCGATGGTTATTCCGTCCTGAGCGCCGGCGAACTGATGACGGGTTTGCCGGGCTTTCGCCCATGCACGCCGTATGGCTGCATGAAACTGATCGAAAGCACGGGCGTGGACCTGCGCGGCAAGCACGCCGTCGTCATCGGCCGCAGCAACACCGTCGGCAAACCGATGGCCCTGCTGCTCTTGCAAGCGAATGCTACCGTCACCATCTGCCATAGTGCGACGCCGGACCTGGGCCTGTACACGCGCCAGGCGGACGTGGTCGTAGCTGCCGTCGGCCGCCGCAACACCCTGACGGCCGACATGGTCAAGCCGGGCGCCATCGTGATTGACGTGGGCATGAACCGCGACGACAACGGCAAGCTGTGCGGCGACGTGGATTTTGCCGGCGTGCAGGAAATCGCCTCGCACATCACCCCGGTACCGGGTGGCGTGGGTCCGATGACCATTACCATGCTCTTGATGAACACGGTGGAAGCGGCGGAAAGAATCTAAGAATCACCCGGGGCGGCCAGGCCGCCTGAACATATATATACAGGAATAGCTGATGACAACCGACAACCCCTTGCTGGACTTTTCCGGACTGCCCCGCTTCGATGCGATTACCGCCGAGCACGTCGAACCGGCCATCGATACCTTGCTGGCCCAGGCGCGCGCCACCGTGGCGCAGCTGGCGTCCGCCGGGACGGCCGTCAGCTGGGACAGTTTTGTTGCACCGCAAGACGACATCAGTGAAACCCTGGGCCGTGCCTGGGGCATCGTCAGCCACCTGAGCAATGTCGTCGATACGCCCGAACTGCGCGCCGCCTTCAATGCCAGCCAGCCAAAAGTGACGGAATTCTGGACCGAACTGGGCCAGAACGAAGCGCTGTTCGGCAAATTCAAGCAATTGCAAGCCAGCGCCGAGTTCGCGGCCCTGTCGCCGGCACGCAAGACCATCGTCGAGCACGCGATTCGCGGCTTCCGCTTGGGCGGCGCTGAGTTGCCGCAAGACAAGAAAGAGCGCTTCGGCGACATCCAGGAAGAGCACGCGGCCGTTTCCACGCGCTTTTCCGAAAACGTGCTCGACGCCACCAATGACTACAAGTTGCATGTCGCCGACGAGCTTGAGCTTGTCGGGCTGCCCGACGACGTCAAACAGGCGGCCCGTACGGCTGCCGAGAAGGAGGACAAGAGCGGCTACCAGTTCACCCTGCACTTCCCTTCGTTCTACCCGATCTTGCAATTTGCCGACAAGCGCAGCCTGCGCGAGACGATTTACCAAGCCAACGTCACCAAGGCGTCCGAGCTGGGCGATGACTTCAGCAAGAAGGAAGAGTGGGATAATGGCCCGAATATCGTCACCTTGCTGAAACTGCGCGACGAAGAAGCCAAGATGCTCGGTTATAAAAAT
This sequence comes from Janthinobacterium woesei, assembly GCF_051380875.1. Lineage (NCBI taxonomy): Bacteria > Pseudomonadati > Pseudomonadota > Betaproteobacteria > Burkholderiales > Oxalobacteraceae > Janthinobacterium > Janthinobacterium woesei. Next base: position 196,906 of record NZ_JBNYXW010000011.1, on the reverse strand, counting down.
TTCGCCGAAGTGTCGCTGGTGCCGAAGATGGCGCAAAGCCCGGAACAGGTCATTTCCTTCCTGGAAGACCTGGCCCGCCGTGCGCGTCCCTATGCGCAGCAAGACCTGGCAGAACTGCGCAGCTTCGGCAAGGAAGAGCTGGGCCTGGATGAATTGAACGCCTGGGACGTGCCGTACGCCTCGGAAAAGCTGCAAGAGCGCCGCTATGCGTTCTCGGCGCAGGAAGTCAAACAATATTTCCCTGAACACAAAGTCGTCGACGGCCTGTTCCGCCTCGTCCAGACCTTGTTTTCCGTCAATATCGTGGCCGACACGGCCAGCGCCTGGCATCCATCCGTGCGCTTTTACCGCATCGAGCGCGACGGCGAACTGGTGGGCCAGTTCTACCTGGACCTGTATGCGCGCGCCGGCAAGGGTGGCGGCGCCTGGATGGATGACGCGCGTGGCCGCCGCTTGCACAACGGCAAGCTGCAAACACCGGTCGCCTACCTGACCTGCAACTTCACGGAACCGGCTCTGGTCGACGGCGTGCTTCAGCCCTCACTGTTCACGCACGATGAAGTCATCACCTTGTTCCACGAATTTGGCCACGGCTTGCACCACATGCTCACGCAAGTGGACGAGATCAGCGTGTCCGGCATTTCCGGCGTGGAATGGGATGCCGTGGAACTGCCATCGCAATTCATGGAAAATTTCTGCTGGGAATGGGATGTGCTGCAGCACATGACGGCCCACGTGACGACGGGCGAACCCTTGCCGCGTGCCCTATATGACAAGATGCTGGCGGCAAAGAATTTCCAGTCCGGCATGCAAACCCTGCGCCACGTGGAATTCTCGCTGCACGACATGCATTTGCATTACGACTACGCGCCGTTCGGCACGCAGACGGTGCAGGACGTGATCGACACGGTGCGCAGCAAGTTTGCCGTGCTGATACCGCCTGCCTACAACCGCTTCCAGAATGCCTTCGGCCACATCTTTGCCGGTGGCTACGCGGCCGGCTACTACAGCTACAAGTGGGCAGAAGTATTGTCCGCCGACGCCTATGCCGCCTTCGAGGAAGCGGCGGCGCTGACGGGCGGCGTCATCTCCGCAGAAACGGGCAAGCGTTTCCAGCAAGAAATCCTGGCTGTCGGCGGCTCGCGCCCCGCGCTGGAATCGTTCACCGCCTTCCGGGGCCGCGCACCCTCCATCGATGCCCTGCTGCGCCACAGCGGCATGGCTGCCTGAGCCGTACCATGAGCCGAGTCGATTTTCACAGCAACGTGCCAGACAAGCTGGCCTATGCCTGCCGTCTGGCGCGCAAGGCTTACATGGCAGGCAACAAGGTCGTCGTGCTGGCGGCAGATAGCGCCCAGCTCGATGCCCTGAATACGGCCATGTGGACGTTTTCCGCCACGGATTTCCTGCCGCATGTGCTGGCCGGCGATCCGCTGGCGGCGCAAACGCCCATCATCCTGACCGATGATGAGGCGGCAGAGTTGCCGCACCACGACATCCTGGTCAACCTGTCGCAGTTGCCGCCCGCCAATTACGCGCAATTCCAGCGCGTCTTTGAAATCGTTTCCATGGATGAACAGGATGCGCAGGCGGGCCGCCAGCGCTTTTTGCACTACCGGAAAGAAAACGTGCAGCCGACGCACTTTGTGGCCGGCAACTCAGTGGGCAAACCATGAGCCAGGCGCCGTTTGACCAGGGCATTCCCCTGCTGACGGAAGTGCTGCTGGGGCCGGATGTGCCGCAGCAGGCACAGGCAACACCGGCGCCAGCCACGGCTGCGCATGCTGCCGAGGAAACGCCAGCCCTGCCGCCCAGCGTGATGCAGCCGGACTGGGACGCCATCGAACAGCGGCTAACGCAGCGTATCCTGCACCAAGTCCAAGGCAAGATCGACCATCTGCTGGAAGAGCGCATCGCCCACGTCTTGCAAACTGCCCTGCAAAATGCCCTGATCGGCATGCGCGGCGCGCTGCGCGAAGATTTGCAGCAGTCGCTGGAACAGATCGTGGCGCACGCCGTCAGCCATGAGCTGGGGCATTTGCATCCGCAGCAGCACTGACCAGCCTACGCAGCCTCTTCTACCTCCTGCATCACATCCTGCATCACCTTGCCCTGATGCAGGACCACTACCCGTTGCGCCATGGCGATGGTTTCCGGGCGATGCGCGACGATCACGCGCGTCAGCTGGATCTTTTGAATCGCCGCATTCACGGCTTGTTCATTCCACACATCCAGGTGGCTGGTCGCCTCGTCCAGCACCAGCAGTTTCGGATTGCAGTACAGGGCGCGCGCCAGCAAGATACGCTGCTTCTGCCCGCCGGACAGGCCGCTGCCGATATCGCCCACCAGGGTATTGAACCCCATCGGCATGGCGGCGATTTCGGCGTGCACGGCCGCCAGATGGGCACAGGCCTGCACTTGCTGCTGGTTCGGTGAAGGCGCAAAGAAGCTGATGTTGTCGGCGATTGAGCCGGCAAACAGGCTGTCTTCCTGCATTACCGTGCCCAGCAGTTGCCGGTAATTGCGCATGCCCAGGTTCGCCAGCGTCACGCCGCCGATCAGGATCTCGCCCTCGGTCGGCTCCAACAAGCCCAATAGTAATTTCATCAGCGTCGTCTTGCCACAGCCGGAAGGACCAGTCACGGCGATGCACTGGCCAGCTGGAATGCTCAGGTTCAATCCGCTCAACACATTCGGTTCGCTGTCGGCATAGCGGAATGTCAGCTTGCGGATTTCAATCGACGGCGTAATATGTTCGACGTCGATTTCCACATCATTGCTATCCTCTTCTGCCTTGGTCAAGACGATGTCAGCCACCCGTTCGCCATGCAGGCGCAACATGCGCAGCTCAAATAATTTGTCGACCAGGCTGGCCATGCGCTGGCTGAACTGGTCCTTGTAGCTGATAAACGCAAACAGCATGCCCACCGAAAAACGGTTATCCAGCACCGCCAGCGCGGCCATCCAGATGACGATCACGCGCTCGACGCTGAACAGCAGGGTATTGGCGGACTGGTAGGACACGGATAATCTGGCGATGCGCAGGTCGGCATTGAACTGATCGGCCAGCGCATTCATCCAGCTGGCGCGACGCTCTTCATTGCGGCCGAACAGGCGGATGCTCTGGATGCCGCGCACCGATTCCAGGAAGTGCGTCTGTTGCCTGGCGGCGTGAATGATCTGCTCGGCGGTCGCTTCTCGCATGGCCTTGAAGATGGCCCAGCGCAGCAGCACATACAGCAGCACCGCGATGCAGGCCACGCCGGCCAGCAACGGACTGTAAATGAGCATCATGCCCAAGGTGGCCAGCACCAGCACGCCGTCGATCGCGCCTTCGACAAATTGCGTCGTCAGGCTATGCTGCATGGTCTGGATCGAATTGAAGCGAGAAACGATGTCGCCCGTATGGCGCTTTTCGAAATACGGCAGTGGCAGCTTCAGCAAATGTGCAAACGCATTGCCCAGCCATTGCAGGTTCAAACTGGTGGCCAGCACGGTGGTGATCCAGGAGCGCACGGCGCCAATCGCCGTCTGTATCAGCACCAGCAGCAAAAAGCCACAGCCCAGCACAGTGATCAAGTCGCGGTCGGCAGCCAGCAGCGCTTCATCGACCAACCATTGCATGTAAAACGGCGCCACCAATGCGCATACCTGTAATGCCAGGCCCAGCACCAGCAATTGCAACAGCCCGCGCTTCAGGCCCACCACCCGGCCCATCAGCGACAGCAGCGAAAACTGCTGCTTTTCCTCGACCTTCTTGAATTCGGCGGTCGGCGTCAGTTCCAGCGCCACGCCCGTAAAATGCTTTGCCACTTCGGCCAGTGGCAGGCGCCGTTCGCCGACGGCCGGATCGTGGATCACCACATGGCTGCCGGACACCGATTGAAGCACCACGAAATGGTTCAGGTCCCAGTGCAAGATGGCTGGCAGCTTCAGTTCCGGCAAATGCTGCATGTCGAGTTTCAGTGGCCGCGTGTGCAGCGCCAGGCCCTGCGCCATCGCCATCAGGCCTTTCAGGGTCACGCCTTTCAACGACACCGAAAAGCGCCGGCGCATGCTGGAAATATCGAACTGGTGGCCCCAGTAACTGGCCACCATGCACAGGCTGGCCAGGCCGCATTCGGCCGCTTCCGTTTGCAGCAGCACGGGCAGGCGCTTGCGGCGCCAGAAGGACAAGTGGGTTAGAGCAGGAAATTGCATCAGGCGCAGCCAAAAAAGAGGGAAAAAGGGAAGCGTTACAGGCGCCCGGAAATGCTGAACAGGGGTTCCAGCACCCACTCATACAGGCGACGTTGCTCCAGCAGCACGCTGGCATCGACCAGCATGCCCGACTTCAAAGGGAGCGTTTCGCCATAGGCCTGTACGCTCTGGCGCTGCAAGGTCAGGCGGATGCGGTACAAAGGCTCGCCATTGGTGCCGCTGACGGCACCTGGCACGGCAAGGTCTTCCGGGCGCAGCGAGGTGCTGGCCACTTCGCGCACCTGCGCCGGATACTGGCCGAATTTCTGGTAAGGGTATGCCTGGTAGCGCAGCAGCACCTGCATGCCCGGCTTGATGAAACCGACCGAGCGCGACGGCGCATAGATTTCCGCCTCCAGCTGGGCACCTTGCGGCAGCACGGAGGCGAGCACGCTGTTGGCCGCCACGGTCTGACCCAGCTCGGTGGTGATGGCCGTGACCATGCCGTCCTGCGCCGTGCGCACCAGGATTTCGCGGCGTGCCTCGTTTTCCGTCAGGTCCTGCTCGATGGCGGAGACATTGCGCTGCAAGCCTTCCGTATCGCGCTGCGCCTGCACCTGCAAGTCGCGCACGTCGGCCTCGGCAGTTGCCAGGTCGCGCTGGCTGGCCGACTTGATGCGCTGCAGCTCGGCCAGCCGCTGGTGCTGGTCCAGCAACTCGGCCTGCTTGTCCTGCAGCTGGGCAGAAGAGATGTAATTGGTGGCGTGCAGATCGCTGTAGCGCTTGTAGGACTGCTCGGCCAGGGTAATGCGGCGCTGCTGCAGCGCGATCTGGCCGTCCATGCGGCCGATTTCCGCCACCAGATCGCTGGTGCGGCGCTGTCCCGCCGCCACGCGCTGGCGCGATTGCAGGCGCGACTGCTGCAATTCCGCGTCATAGCTGTCGCGCCGGCTTTTCAGCAGGCTTGATACGACTTGCTGGGGCGCACCCGCATTGGCGCTGCTACGTTCGCCCGACAGCACGAACAGCACCTCGCCCGCGCGTACCGCCTGCCCCTCCTTGACGCGCACCCCGGCGATGACGCCGGCCTGACCCGGCATGACGCGGATCACGCCGCTGGTCGGCAGCAGCACGCCCTGCGACTGCGCCTTGCGGGTGGTGCTGAAGAAGATGAAGAAAGCGACGATGATCAGTGCGATGCCCAAGCACACCCAAGTAAGGAATACATGACTCACCGGATGCGCAAGAATGACGGTACCGTATTGTTTGATGCTAAGAAAGTCCACGGCCTGCTGGCGGAATAGTGGTTTGACGCGTGCAGTCGAGTTCGCTGCGATGCCAGGGATATAGAATTGATTATCCAAGATAATTCACTTTTTCAAGAAACTCACAAGACAAATAATCCACGATAAATTCCTTATGGATTACCTCAAATACCAGTGACACCACGCAAAGAATTATTTTTCACAGCACGAAATTTCACAAAACACATGCACCAATCCTGGCCAATGAAAAATCCAATTCTATAAATCACAATTAAAAGAAATGAAAAATAATAATTACATTAGCACATCAACAACATCCAACAAAAAACATCAGAACTTTTCTTCTCAATTTTTCTTTAAAAAATAAAAATATTCCACATATTGCATGCCATTACAATGGCAGCAATAAAAAAGTGAAATGGTTATTTTTTACAAAATTTAATTTTAATAAATTTTACGCCAATAAAATAAATCTAAACAATATAAAAATTCTTATCTATTTTTTTTGGCAGTTAGCATCAATTCATACTGCATTAATATTAAAATAAAATTTAAAAAATAAATGCAATTAAAAATATTAACAATCCGACGTTTTCCAAAACCAATTTCAATTCTTACCCCCCGCACACCAAAAATCCATTTTAGTCGGCGTGGGTGAGCATCGGAGAAATTTTATCTAAAAAAAATCCTTTAAAAGACTGCTGCGCAGTTTTCTCAATGAAAAATATCCACCACTTACAGATAAAGTGTCTCCATCGTCACTTATCTTTATATTTCCCTCATCCCATCGAAGTAATCTCGGCAAATTTTGTCTATATATATATATTCCATTAATCCTTTTCTCATCAACATAATTCATTTTTAAAAGACGAACTTCAATTTCACTCAGCATACCTAAACCATTATCTGCAACTATGAATTTTGCAGGCAATACAGCCACTAAGGAAAAAGAAGAACCTATTGCTGCTCCAAACAATATCCCATCAAGAGGGATATTAGCATCCCCATCTAAAGAAACCAGATAACTTATTATAACCATACATGCAAGCAATGTAACAATCCAAGACAACGCTTGGGATTTTGATTGAAAAAGAACAAAGTAACGCCATTTTTCTAGGGGGAAAAAAATATCAGTAACACTACTCCTTATTTTTTCCATTCTAGATTCTTGAAATTTATTCATGTTATGCTCCGCAATTGACATTTTAAATGGCATGACACCGCAACTCTGGTGTCATGCTTTTTTTTGAAAATCTATCGCATCATAAATTTGAAATAACCGTAACTGACACCGGCACCAAACATTGCACCAGCAACGCCACCAATTGGTCCCCCTACCGAAAATCCAATTGCAGCAAAGCCAGCCGTAGTACCGGCAGTAGAAATTATCTGAGCCAAACCAGAGCCAGATACCTGATCAATCTCAGATGCGGACAAAATTTCCATTTTTTAGCTCCAAAGTTATGTTAAGAAATTACCCTACGCTCAATCTGTGCAATCGAACATGGACTTAGTATGCTCCGGCATGAAATAAGGAGGTTGACAATAATCACGTTAAGATGAATTTTTCACAACTCGTGAGCAGGGTCCCGCGCCGACTGGAAAATCGTTAACATTCAACGAATTACTGAGAGGCTTTGTCAATTCCGGCCCCAAGAGCGGAAGTAGGCCGGGTTGACGAATTGAGCGCCAATGCCATTTGGCGTCCCTCCATATCATTGGTAAATGACCAAGCGGAATCAATATTTCACCTACACCCTTCCCACTCAAAACGCCATACTTTGGTGCACTCACGCCCATGCAATCGGTGCATCGCGCCTCACTTTGGTGATTGTTGCGACAAAATGCAAAAAGCCCGAAATGCGGCTTTGCGCCGCCTGTTTTTTGTTGTACCTTTCTTCACACGTACCGCCCCTTGAAGCGGGTTTCACGAGACGCCGCCGTATCTTTATCCATTGGAGAATGTTTATGTTGCTCAAGACCAAAGTCCTTCCGCTCGCCCTCGCCCTCGCCTTTGCCGGCCATGCCGGTGCGCAGGAAATCATCAAGATAGGCCACGTCGCCCCGGTCTCTGGCGCCAGCTCCCACCTGGGCAAGGATAATGAAAACGCAGCCAAGATGGCCATCGAGGATTTAAACGCCAAAGGCTTCAAGATCGACGGCAAAGCCGTTAAATTCGTGCTGGTGCCCGAAGATGACGCGGCCGATCCCAAGCAGGGTACGGCTGTGGCGCAAAAGCTGGTCGACGCCAAGGTCAACGGCGTGGTGGGTCACTTGAATTCGGGCACGACGATTCCCGCCTCGCGCATTTACTTCAATGCCGGCATTCCGCAGATTTCGCCAGCCGCCACCAACCCCACCTACACCCAGCAAAAGTTCAATACGGCATTCCGCGTGGTGGCCAATGACAACAAACTGGGCGGCACCCTGGGCGCGTATGCCGTGGTCAAGCTGCAGGCGAAGAAAATCGCCGTCATCGATGACCGCACGGCGTACGGCCAGGGCGTGGCGGAACAGTTCGTCAAGGGCGCCAAGAAAGCCCTGCCGGGCGTGCAAATCGTCGGCAAGGAATTTACCAATGCCAACGCGACCGACTTCAACGCCATTCTCACCAGCATCAAATCGAAAAGCCCTGACCTGATCTTCTTCGGTGGCATGGATTCCGTGGGTGGCCCAATGCTGCGCCAGATGAAGGCGCTGGGCATCAAGGCCAAGTTCATGGGCGGCGACGGCGTCTGCACGGAACCGCTGGGCAAGCTGGCGGGCGACGCCGTCGGCGAAAACATGGTCACGTGCGCGGAAGCGGGCGGCGTCACGGGCGCCCAGCAAAAAGGCATGGACGAATTCCGCGCCCGCTACAAGCAGAAATACAATATGGAAGTGCAGCTGTACGCGCCGTATGTGTACGACGCCGTGATGACCATGGCCACCGCCATGGCCGACGCCAAATCGTCGAAGCCATCCGTGTATCTGCCCTTCCTGGCCAAGGTGCACTACCAGGGCGTGACGGGGCCGATCTCGTTTGACGCCAACGGCGACATCAAGGATGGTGCGCTGACCTTGTTCACCTATCGCGATGGCAAGAAAACCAAGCTGGAAGTGATCAAGTAATTGCCCTACTAAAACTGAACGCCTGGCCCGGGCGCTGCACTGCGCCGTGGCCAGGCCTTGTTTCACTTTTCAGCAGGCGAAAAAAACGCGCCGGGATTGCCGGCGCGCTGATTGCTGTACTGCGGGGTCTGAGGGCACAGATTATTTCTGTGCCAGCACCCATTTGATCAGGGTGTGGGCTTCCGCATCGCTCACTTGCGGGTTCGCTGGCATCGGGATCGCGCCCCAGGTGCCGGAACCGCCCTTCATGACTTTCGCCACGAGCTTGGCTTCCGCGTCTTTTTGACCGGCGTACTTGGCAGCCACGTCTTTGAACGCCGGGCCCACCAGTTTCGTGCTCACTGCGTGGCAAGCCATGCAATTCTTTGCTTTCGCCAGGTCCGGATTGGCCAACGCTGCTTGCGATGCCAGAGCCGAAACGGCCAATACACTCACCAACATAAAACGTTTCATTGTCTTTTCTCCAAAGTTACTTCCTGCGGCATTTTACTGTGTTTCCGCAGATGCACCACGAGCCCAGATCAAGCGTTTCTATGTAGTAACGATTGGGCATTCATATTCTGCCCCATCTGCGCGCGCATGACCATGTTGTTTGTAAGGTGATGTAACGACAACCGGCCCCGTGCAGTCGATCGGGGGCCGGCAGTCGCAGTTACGCAACAGATCAGCGCTTTTTCAGCTGCGACAGGTCGCGCACGGCGCCGCGGTCGGCCGACGTCGTCAGCGCCGCGTACGCCTGCAGCGCCTGCGACACGTAACGCTCGCGGTTGACGGGCAGCCAGGCCGCGTCGCCCTTCGCTTCCATGGCGGCGCGGCGCGCAGCCAGTTGCACATCCGTCACGCGCAGGTTGATGCTGCGCTCGGGAATGTCGATGTCGATGAAGTCGCCCTCTTCCACCAGGCCGATGGCGCCCCCTTCGGCCGCTTCCGGCGACGCGTGGCCGATCACCAGGCCCGAGGAACCGCCCGAGAAGCGCCCATCCGTGAACAGCGCGCAAGCCTTGCCCAGGCCCTTGGACTTGATGTACGAGGTCGGATACAGCATTTCCTGCATGCCGGGGCCGCCTTTCGGGCCTTCATAGCGGATGATGACGACATCGCCTTCATGCACCGTATCTTCGAGGATCGCCGCCACGGCGGCATCCTGGCTTTCAAACACGCGCGCCTTGCCCGAGAATTTCAAGATGCTTTCATCGACGCCGGCCGTCTTGACGATGCAGCCCTTTTCGGCCAGGTTACCGTACAGCACGGCCAGGCCGCCATCCTGCGAATACGCGTGGGCCTTGTCGCGGATGCAACCCGTGCTGCGGTCCATGTCGACGGCAGCGAAGCGCTCGGACTGCGAGAACGCCGTCTGCGTCGGCACGCCACCGGGCGCGGCGCGGAACAGCGCATGCACGGCAGGGTCATCGGTGCACATGATGTCGTTTTGCGCGATGGCGTCGGCCAGGGTCGGCGCGTGGATGGTCGGCAAGGTGGTGTTGAGCAGGCCGGCGCGCGCCAGTTCGCCCAGGATGCCCACGATGCCGCCGGCGCGGTGCACGTCTTCGATATGGTATTTGTCCGTCATCGGCGCCACCTTGCACAGGCAAGGCACCTTGCGCGAGATGCGGTCGATGTCGGCCATGGTGAACTCCACTTCCGCCTCGTGCGCGGCGGCCAGCAAGTGCAGCACGGTGTTGGTCGAGCCGCCCATGGAGACGTCGAGCGCCATGGCGTTCTCGAACGCGGCCTTGGTGGCGATGGAACGGGGCAGCACCGAGTAATCGTCCTGCTCGTAATGGCGCTTGGCCAGTTCCACGATCAGCCGGCCGGCGCGCAGGAACAGTTGCTGGCGGTCCGAGTGCGTGGCCAAAATCGTGCCATTGCCGGGCAGAGCCAGGCCCAGCGCCTCGGTCAGGCAATTCATCGAGTTGGCGGTAAACATGCCGGAGCACGAACCGCAAGTGGGACAGGCCGCACGCTCGATTTCGGCCACGTCGGCGTCGGACACGCTGCTGTCGCCCGCCTTGATCATGGCGTCGACCAGGTCGAGCTTGATGATCTTCTGCGTGCCATTGACCACCTTGATGACCTTGCCCGCTTCCATCGGGCCGCCGGAAATGAAGACCACGGGGATATTGATGCGCATGGCGGCCATCAGCATGCCTGGCGTGATCTTGTCGCAATTCGAGATGCACACCATGGCGTCGGCGCAGTGGGCGTTGACCATGTATTCGACGGAATCGGCGATCAGGTCGCGCGAGGGCAGCGAATACAGCATGCCGCCGTGGCCCATGGCGATGCCGTCATCGACGGCGATGGTGTTGAATTCCTTGGCCACGCCGCCAGCCGCTTCGATCTCGCGCGCCACCATTTGCCCCAGGTCTTTCAAATGCACGTGACCGGGCACGAACTGGGTAAACGAGTTGACGACGGCGATGATCGGTTTGTCGAAATCGCCATCCTTCATGCCTGTGGCGCGCCACAGGGCGCGGGCGCCAGCCATGTTGCGGCCGTGGGTGGTGGTGCGGGAGCGGTATTGCGGCATGATGGACCTTCCTAAAGTGGTATTGCCTGACTGCGCGGGCCTGGGTAGCAAGACCAAAGCGCACAGTGGGTACGCCAGATTGCCTTGCGCGCGCGCCCCTGTCAAATATATGATGCACGTGTCTGTGAGTCGCATTTAATATCACAGGATTTATTCCACATGGAAATACATATCAATCATGAACCTGGAGCTACGCCAGCTGCGCTATTTTGTCACCGTGGCCGAAGAGTTGCACTTCGGCCGCGCCGCGCTGCGCCTGCACATGACGCAGCCGCCCCTGTCGCAAACCATCATGGCCCTGGAGCAATTGCTGGGCGCGCCCCTGTTCGTGCGCACGCGCCGCGAGGTGCGGCTGACGCCAGCCGGCACGGCCCTGCTGCCCGAGGCGCGCCGGCTGCTGGCCCAGGCGCAGGACTTGCCAGCGCTGGTGCAACGGGCCGCGCAGGGCGCAGCGGGCCGTTTGAATCTGGCATTCGTCTCGTCGGCCGACTATAGCGTGCTACCACCCTTGCTGCGCGCCTACCGCGCCGCCTATCCGCAGGTACAGATCCAGTTGCAGGAAGCGACCTCCGACCTGCAACTGGAGGAACTGCTGGCTGGCCGCACGGACGCGGGCCTGTTGATTCCGCCCTTGCCCGACAAGGCGAAAGGGGCGCTCGATTACCTGCCCGTGCTGGCCGAGCCGCTGGTGCTGGCGGCGCCGTCCGGCCTCGACATATTGAGCATGCCAGGTCCCGTGCGCCTGCAGGACGTGCCACCGTTGCCGCTGATCATCTTTCCGCGCACCATCTCGCCAGCCCTGCACGACGCCATCCTGGGCGTCTTCCGCGCCGCCGGCATCACGCCGCAGATCGGCCAGGAAGCGATCCAGATGCAAACCATCGTCAGCCTCGTCTCGGCTGGCATGGGCATCGCGCTTGTGCCACAATCGGTATCGAATTTGATGCGCCCCGGCGTAGAATACAGGCCGCTGCAAGATGCCACGCCGCAGGTGGAAACGGGCCTGGCCTGGCGCCGCGACAATCCTTCTGCCGTGCTGCAAGGTTTCCTGGCGTTATTGCGCCGGCAACTATTAAATACTGATTCCTAACGAGTAAGCAACTTAAAAGTAAGCACGTTAAGTGGCCGCTAAGGCAAAAAACCGCTAGCGCGGCCATACTACGCAACCTTGGCTTTAAATAAAGAAAGAAACCCCATGCTGACACACCCGATGCCCGACCCGATTGCCATCCAGATCGGCCCGCTCGCCGTGCACTGGTACGGCCTGATGTATGTGCTGGCCTTTGCCCTGTTCATTATCCTAGGCCGGGTGCGCATCAAGCAGCCGCATATCGCCGCGCTGGGCTGGAAGAAGGAAGATCTCGACGACATGTTGTTCTACGGCATGCTGGGCGTGGTGATCGGCGGGCGCCTGGGCGAAGTGCTGTTCTACCGCCCCGAATACTTCCTGCACAACCCGTTGGAGATCTTTATGGTCTGGCATGGCGGCATGTCCTTCCACGGGGGATTTCTGGGCGTGATCGCCGCCATGTACCTGTGGAGCCGCAAGGCGGGCCGCAACCTGTTCGACGTGCTCGATTTCATCGCCCCGCTGGTGCCGCTCGGTTACGCCGCCGGCCGCCTAGGCAACTTCATCAATGCCGAGCTGCCTGGCCGCATCGCGCCAGAAACCTTGCCGTGGGCCATGCAATGGCCGGGCATCCCCTACCCGGTGCACCCGTCGCCGCTCTACCAGATGCTGGTCGACGGCATTTTAGTGTTCATCATCCTGTGGCTGTATGCACGCAAGCAGCGGCCGCGCATGGCTGTTGGCGCCATGTTCACCCTGCTGTACGGCTGCGCGCGCTTCTTTACGGAATACTTCCGCACGCCAGACTGGGAAGTCGTGTGGCTGGGCGTGCCGATCACCTCGGGCCAGATGCTGTCACTGCCGATGATCGTCGTTGCTATCGGCCTGCTGGTGTGGGCCTACAAAAGCCAGGTAATGGGCACGCCGCCCACCAAGGCGCGCGCGGCAGCCTGAGCGGCGGTATCAGCCCTTCAACTTACCCGTAATCACCTTCCATTGCGCCGGCGTCACCGGCGTGATGGACAGGCGGCTGCCCTTCTTCAATAACAGCATGTCTTCCAGCTCCGGCATCTGGCGCATCTCGGACAAGGGCAGCAGCGCCGTCTTCTTCAAGCCCCGCACATCGACGCTGATCCAGCGCGGCTGTTCGAGCGTGGCCTTCGGATCGAAATATTTTCCACCTTCTTCAAACTGGCTGTGATCGGGATACGCCGTACTGGCTACTTCGGCCACGCCCGCCACGCCCGGCTGCGGACAGCTGGAATGATAGAACAGCACGCCATCGCCTACTTGCATGCCATCGCGCATGAAGTTGCGCGCCTGGTAGTTGCGCACGCCAAACCACGGCAAAGTGTGTTTCGGCGCCGCCATCAGGTCGTCGATGCTCACTTCATTTGGTTCCGATTTCATCAGCCAATATTGTTGCATCAAGACTCCCGTGGAAAGCATCAGACGTAAAAAAACGGTTGCGCATCAATATGCTGCAACCGTTTTCAGTTTTATTTCAAATTGGGCCCCGCCTGTGCCGCTATGCCGGCATCCCGAACCAAACGGTTCAAGGTGGTCACGTTAGTTCAATTTCGGGTTCGTCGAACGAGCGACGCTCACTCCCATCAAACAAAATTCGCAACCGATGCGCATAAATGGTTCAAGGAATATATGGCAATCGCGAACACTGCAGGGTAGATCGAAGTTTACTCCTTTGCCCGCGCATCGCAAAGACAATTCGTAGCGAGTCGGCTTAAAAAAGGTTTTCCTGGGGCGTCAGCGCACTATCGAGGACGCTGTGCATGGCGGAGATCTTTTGCTTCACTTCCAGTATTGTCAGTTCCGACAAGGGGCCTTGCGGCGACTTGACGGAAAGAAATTCGGCGGCCACGCCCAAGGCGGCCAGCACGGCGATGCGGTCATTGCCCTTGACCTTGCCCGCGTCGCGGATGGCTTTCATCTTGCTGTCCAGGTAGATCGCCGCCTCGCGCAGCGCGCGATCTTCGCCGTCGCGGCACACCATGCTGTAGGCCTGGCCCATGATATTGACATCGACACGCGGCATTACGCTTCCTTCTCGTTCTCGGCAAGTTGATCATCGGTGACAGAGGCCGCTTCCGAGACAGCTTGCTCCAGGCCAGCCTGCACCAGTTCCGGTATTTTTTCCAGCAAGGCTTCCACGCGCTCCTGCGCCTCGCGCATGCGTTGTACATACATGGCGTTTTCGGCGGACAGGGCGGCATTGTCCTTGCGCAGTTGCGCGTTTTCACGACGCAGCGCATGGGTCATTTCGGCCAGCAGGCCTATTTTTTCGGATAATTCGTTGAATTCGGAAATCATCCCGCCACTATAGGGCGGACGCTCCATGGGCGTCAATCGAATCACGCCGCTGTCACACATATTTACATCAATGCAGCGCAGTTGTACGAAAAGACAACTTTCAAACGCTGGCGCTGGCACGATGGCCGCCGCCACGCTTTCGCTGTCGGTAAGCCACCGCTTACTTCTGATGCGCCATGTTATTCGCCGTTTTCATGACCTGGAACAATGTCGAAGGTCAAGGTGCGCCCTTCGCATGAACGGCGCTTCAGGGTCTGCGTGCCGCCCTTGCCCTCCAGCACCATCGTCAAGTCGCGGCAGACATTGTAGCCGCCGGGCTTGGTGCCCGTTTCCGATGGCGCCAGCGTCGCTTTCAGGGGCACGGGATTGCCCAGGCCCTTGTTGCTCCAGGCGCTGGCCACGTTTTCTTCATTGTCGCGCAAGGTGTTCTCGGCCGCTTTCAGCAGCGATTGCGTCTCCTTGGCATTCAGTTTGGCGACAGTAATGTCCGACAGGAACGGTCGATACACGACGGGTGCCGGGTCCTTGCCCTGGACATCCCAGCGGCCGCTGTTCTGCGAACAAGTACGGCGGCTCAGGTCTTGCGACTTGCCGGCCGCCGTAACGACGAATTTCAGGTCGCGGCAGATGTGCGCCTTGAAGCTTTGTTCGGTCATGCCGGAGTTGCTGAAGTTGTACGTTACCTTGACCAGCACGCCATTGTCGCTGCCGTTATCCCACACATGCGCTTGCTGGTCGTCGTCGTCCTTGTTCAAATCGTTGAACAAGTCATTCAGCAGCATTTCCTTTTCCAGCGGCGTCAGGGTCGACACGGTGATCTCGTCAAGAATGGTCGATGTTTGCGCGGCGGCAGTGCCCAGGCAGCCGAGACCGATGACGCTGGCGGCGAACAGGTGCAGCGCGGGACGGGAAATGGTCAATGACATAGTGTTCTTTCTAGCGGCTAGGGCGATGTTTGATATGCAATTGCAATCATCTTATCAAATTTCATAGTCAAACTCTGTTTCCTACACGTACAGGAACAGCCCCGTGACGGCATGCATGCTAGAGTCAGGTTTGCTGCTGACGCCCGGGGACAGGGCTTGTCCCAGCGCAACCCCTGTGCAAATGCAGGCTGCGCAGATCATCTAAGCTTATCTTTCCCGCGAATAAGCTCTTGAATATGCCCCCTACCGTCCCTATAATTAGCACTCGTTAGTAGAGAGTGCTAACAAACTCTTTCGTAGCAATCCTCAGGAAATGATGGTGCTTGTCAGGCAACAGCAGGCGATGCTACGCGGTGGGCGACACCGCGATGCACGATTGCCACAGCCAGCAGGCACACGATGACAGGGGGTTTGCTTGACCGTTGCGGGCTGCTTTCAACGGCGGCCAGTGAAAGCCGGTCTGGCGCTGTGCCGGACATGTATTCATTAAGCAACACTTATCCATTGAACTTTAAGGAGTTTTGTATGAATCTGCGCCCATTGAACGATCGCGTCATCGTCAAACGCCTCGACCAGGAAACCAAAACTGCGTCCGGCCTCATCATTCCTGATGCAGCTGCTGAAAAACCGGATCAAGGCGAAGTCCTTGCCGTAGGCAATGGCAAGATTCTCGACGACGGCAAAGTCCGTCCTCTGGATGTCAAAGTGGGCGACCGCGTCCTGTTCGGCAAGTACGCCGGCCAAACCGTCAAAGTTGACGGCGAAGAGCTGATGGTCATGCGCGAAGAAGACATCATGGCGATCGTCGTCAAGTAAGTGTTTCCACGTTTTAGATAAATACATCTCGAAATTTCTGGAGAATTGAACATGGCAGCTAAAGAAGTAGTATTCGGCGACGCAGCGCGCGCCAAAATGGTCGAAGGCGTCAACATCCTCGCCAACGCAGTTAAAGTGACCCTGGGCCCAAAAGGCCGCAACGTGGTCTTGGAGCGCTCGTTCGGCGCCCCAACCGTCACCAAGGATGGTGTGTCGGTTGCGAAAGAAATTGAACTCAAAGACAAGCTCATGAACATGGGCGCGCAAATGGTCAAGGAAGTTGCTTCCCGCACCAGCGACAACGCCGGCGACGGCACCACCACCGCCACCGTGCTGGCACAAGCCATCGTGCGCGAAGGCATGAAGTTCGTTGCCGCCGGCATGAACCCGATGGACCTGAAGCGCGGTATCGACAAAGCTGTTGCAGCGACCGTCGAAGAACTGGCGAAAATCGCCCGTCCTTGCACCACGACCAAAGAAATCGCCCAAGTTGGCGCGATCTCGGCGAACTCGGACTACTCGATCGGCGAGCGTATCGCTGAAGCGATGGAAAAAGTCGGCAAAGAAGGCGTGATCACCGTTGAAGACGGCAAATCGCTGAACGACGAGCTGGACATCGTTGAAGGTATGCAGTTCGACCGCGGCTACCTGTCGCCATACTTCATCAACAACCCAGAGAAGCAAGTTGCCGTACTGGACAACCCATTCGTCCTGCTGTGCGACAAAAAAATCTCGAACATCCGTGACCTGCTGCCGGTACTGGAACAAGTTGCAAAAGCTGGCCGTCCACTGCTGATCATCGCAGAAGACATCGAAGGCGAAGCGCTGGCTACCCTGGTTGTGAACAACATCCGCGGCATCCTGAAAACCTGCGCAGTGAAAGCTCCTGGCTTCGGCGACCGCCGCAAAGCCATGCTGGAAGACATCGCTGTCTTGACGGGCGGCCAGGTCATCGCTGAAGAAGTCGGCCTGACGCTGGAAAAAGTCACGCTCGAAGAGCTGGGCCAAGCCAAGCGCATCGAAATCGGCAAAGAAAACACCATCGTCATCGATGGCGCCGGCGAAGCTGCCTCGATCGAAGCACGCGTGAAACAAGTGCGTGTACAGATCGAAGAAGCGACCTCGGACTACGACCGTGAAAAACTGCAAGAGCGCGTAGCCAAACTGGCTGGCGGCGTTGCCGTGATCAAGGTTGGCGCAGCCACCGAAGTCGAAATGAAAGAAAAGAAAGCCCGCGTTGAAGATGCACTGCACGCTACCCGCGCTGCCGTGGAAGAAGGCATCGTTCCTGGCGGCGGCGTAGCCCTGCTGCGCGCACGCGCCAACATCAAGGTCAAGGGCGACAATCCTGATCAAGATGCTGGTATCAAGATCGTCCTGCGCGCAATGGAAGAGCCACTGCGCATGATCGTGCAAAACGCTGGCGAAGAAGCTTCGGTCGTCGTGGCAGCCGTACTGGCTGGCACGGGCAACTACGGCTACAACGCTGCCAACGGCACGTATGGCGACATGGTTGAAATGGGCGTCCTGGACCCAGCCAAAGTGACCCGTTCGGCGCTGCAAAACGCCGCTTCGATCGCATCCCTGATGCTGACAACCGACTGCATGGTCTGCGAAATCGCTGACGACAAAGCAGGCGGCATGGGCGGCGGCATGGGTGGTATGGGCGGCATGGGCGGCATGGACGGCATGATGTAATGTCCTGCGTCGCCGCGCGCAGGCGACGGCATGCGGCGACGCGTACGCCGGGGTAGGACAGGCAGTCCAAAAGCTGCTTGCGCTTCCCCGGCAGCCCCGAAAAGCTATCTTCTACGGAAGGTAGCTTTTTTTTCGCCTGTCGCTTTGGCCATCCCGGCAATTGCCCCCGCCTGCGTTTTGCTTTAGCATGGCCGCCATCATTCCTCTTTATTACCCCCACGCCACCATGCCGCCACGCGCTTCCTCCTCCAAAACGGCCATCGTTGCCGGCATCCTGGCCGGTTTGCTGGCCGCCGCCCTGGCCGCCTTTTACCTCCACCAGCAGCCCTCGCCGCACGGCAGCAAGGCCCCGGCCGCGAGCAGCCGCACGGCTGGCGAAGAGCAAAACGCGCGCGCCGTCGATGCGCTGATGGCATTGCCCGAAGTCAAAGCCTGGTCGGCGCATATTGAAAAGGCTTCAGGCGGACGGGCGCATGGCGCCGTGATGGAAACGACGCCGGAAACGCGCCTCGTCGAGGGCCAGCTCTACTACCAGTTGAGCTTTTTTGAAAGCACGCCGGACGCGGCCCACCGCTGGGAAAGTTTCGTCGTCTCGGCAGACGGCAAGCGCATCCTCGTCGACGATGTCGTCAGCGGCGAACTGCTGAGCTTGGAGCAATGGCGCAAGGACAGCGCCCCCATGCAGCGCATCACCACCCAGTAACGCCCCTTACGCCCGCGCCCCTTGCGGCGCGGCGCCGCGCACGCGCGCCACCCACCACACCGTCCACAGCGACAAGAGCGCCGCCAGCCAGCCATTCCAGCCATAGCCGCTGATGTGGCCAGCAGCATCCGTCTGCAGGCTCAGTCCGCCCAGCCAGGCGCCCAGGCCGCTGCCAAAGCTTTGCAGTGCCGAATTGGCGCTGAGGAAGGCGCCCCGCTTCTGCCCTTCCGGAATGGTCGTCAACAGCGCCTGCAGCGGAATCGTGCGGCCCGATACAAGGGCCATGAAGAAAGGAAACACCAGCATCAGCGCCAGCAGCGGCAATTGGGGCAAATGCGTCACGAACAGCAGCGGCGCGATCGACAGCAAGGAGACCCAGCGGTACACCTGCTGCTTGCCGGCCCGGTCCGCCCAGCGGCCAATCAGGCGCGCCGAAAACAGGGTGGCGCAGCCGCCTGCCAGGTAGACCCAGGTGACGTCGGCCGGCGCCAGCCCAAGATTGCCCACCAGCACCGGCGAAACGAAGGGAATCACCAGCATGCCCGCCGTCATGTTGACAATGGACAAGGCAAACGCTTCCAGGTGGCGCCGTTCCTTGAACAGCGCCAGCAGGTTCGGCATTACCTGGCGCAGCGGCGTGGGTGCCGCGCCCATGTGCGCCGTCAGCGATGGCAGCACGCGCGCCGCAGCCAGCCAGATCAGCAGCGACAGCACAACCAGCAGGTAAAACGGCGAAGCCCAGCCAAAGTGCGCGGCCAGCACCACGCCGATCGGCACGCCGCCCACGGCCGCCATGGCAAACGAGGTCATGACGACGCCGGTGGCCGCGCCGCGCCGCTCGGCAGGAATCACGTCGCCGATGATGGCCATGACAATGGCGCCCAGCACGCCGCCCGTCAGCCCCGCAAAGGCGCGCGACCATAGCAGCACATGGAAGTTCGGCGCCAGCGCGCAAGCCAGGTTCGACACGGTAAACAGACAAAACATCGTCAACAGCAGCTTCTTGCGGTCGAAACGGTCGATATACGTCGCTGCCAGCAAGCCGGACAGGCCCGCGCACCAGGCATAGGCCGAGACGGCGCCGGAGACGGCCGCCGGGCCGATGGAAAACGCCTGCATCAATTGGGGCGCCAACGGCATCATCACCATGAAATCCATGATGACGGTAAATTGCGTCAGCGCCAGCAGCCACAGCATCGCGCGTTCGCGCGGGGGCGTCAGCACGGGGTTGGACACAGGCGCGGGCTTCGAGGCGGCCATCATGCGAGCGCCTCGATGTCGGCGCGCGCCTGGCGCAGGATGGCGCGGATGGCGTCCAGGCGCACGGCATCGGCTTCGCCCGCATGCGCACGCGCCAGCACAGCCGCCTTCAACTCATGCATCAAATGGCGCAGATCATCCTGCGCGCCTGCCGGCGCACCCACGCGGGCAGCGATGGCGTCGACATACGCGCGGTTGGCAGCCAGGAAGGCCAGCCCTTCGGGCGTGATGCTGTGCAGTTTTTTGTTGCCATCCAGGCTAACTGCCACATAGCCGTGCCCCACCAGGCCATGCATCAGCGGATAGATGGCGCCGGGACTCGGCGCATACGCGCCGCCGGCGCGTTGCTCGATGGCCTTGATGATGTCGTAGCCATGGCGCGGCTTGTCGGCGATCAATTGCAGCACCAGGTAGCGCAAGGTGCCCGCATCAAACATTTTCGGCCCGCGCGGGGCGGGAGCATGGCTGGCATTGCTGGCATTGCTGGCAACGGTGCCCGACGTGTCGCCCAAACCGCGACTGGCGGCCCGCAACTGGCGATGGTGGCGAAGAAAATGAAGCATGGCAATCCTTAAGATATATCGCAATAAGATATATCTTATGATTGAAAACACTGCAGCACAAGGTTTACTTTCTGGCATCGAAGCCCGATACTCGCCAGCATGCCTGCCTACACTGTCCGCTCCCTCACGCAAGATGATGCCCCCGCCTACCGCGCGCTGCGCCTGGCCGGCATCGCCGAACTGCCCATGGCTTTCTGCACCACGCATGCGGCGGAAAGCGCCTTGCCGCTGGCACAGATCGCCCAGCGCCTGCGCGCCACCCCGCACCAAATAATATTTGGCACTTTTGATGCTACACAACTGATCGCCATTGCCGGCCTGCGCCGCGAACCGATCGCCGTCGTGCACGACAAGGCCAGCCTGTGGGGCGTCTATGTGGCGCCGCTGGCGCGTGGCACGGGGGCGGGACGGCAACTGGTACGCGCTGCCATCGCGCATGCCTGCGGCGTCCCCCAGCTGGCCCGCGTGCGGCTGGCCGTGGCGCACGACAACCACGCGGCGCTGGCCCTGTACCTGGGCTGCGGTTTTGTCCTGGCAGACGAGGCGGCATCGGGCGACATGCTGCCAATGCAATTAACCCTGCCACGCCCGGCTATCGCGGGGTCAAAAGGTGATGTCTTTATGAACATCAATACCTTACAAATCCTTGCGAAATAGCCAAGGGGCCGTTTTTTCTGTTGCAAGCAAACGCAACAGGCCTTAGCATCGCGGCTTACAAAAAATACTTGGGGAGAGCCAATGTCATCGGCCGAGACACAAACCGCCACGGGAAAAATGCCGCGGCAAATACCGTACATCATTGCCAACGAAGGCTGCGAACGCTTCAGCTTTTATGGCATGCGCAACATCCTGACGCCATTCCTCATCAGCACCTTGCTGCTGATGGTACCGATCGACCAGCGTACGGGGGAAGCCAAGCACGTCTTCCACACCTTCGTCATCGGCGTGTATTTCTTCCCGCTGCTGGGCGGCTGGCTGGCCGACCGCTTCTTTGGCAAGTACAACACTATCTTCTGGCTCAGCCTCGTGTATTGCGCCGGCCATGCCTGCCTTGCCATCTTTGAAGACAGTATCAACGGCTTCTATTTCGGCCTGTTCCTGATCGCCTTCGGCTCCGGGGGCATCAAGCCGCTGGTGGCCTCGTTTGTCGGCGACCAGTTCGACCAGACCAACAAGCACAAGGCCAAGCTGGTATTCGACCTGTTTTACTGGATCATCAACTTCGGCTCCTTCTTCGCTTCGCTGCTGATGCCGGTCTTCCTGCGCGACTACGGCCCATCGGTCGCCTTCGGCATTCCCGGCATCATGATGCTGGCCGCCACCATCGTCTTCTGGATGGGCGCCAAGAAATACGTGCACGTGCCGCCAGCACCGCCTAACCCTGATTCGTTCACCCGCGTGGCCCGCACCGCCCTGCTGGCGCGTGTCGACGGCGGTTCGCGCCCTGGCCTGTATATTGCCTACGTTGGCGTGATCGGTGCCCTGTACGCGTTCTACAGCATTCCCGAATGGGGCTTCGTGATTTCGGCGTGTACCGCGCTGGTATTGCTGCTGGCCTTCGGCAGCATCGGCACGGCCATGCAGCTCGAACGCGCACGCGGCATCCACCCTGACGATGCCGTCGAAGGCGTGCGCGCCGTCTTGCGCATCCTCGTCATCTTCGCCCTGGTCACCCCCTTCTTCTCGCTGTTCGACCAGAAAGCCTCGACCTGGATCGTGCAGGCCAATACCATGGAAAAACCAAGCTGGTTCCTGCCGGCGCAGATGCAGGCGCTGAACCCGATGCTGGTGATGCTCCTGATCCCGTTCAACAACCTGGTGCTGTACCCGATGCTGAACCGCTTCGGCCTGGAAGCGACGGCGCTGCGCCGCATGACGGCCGGTATCGGCTTTTCCTCGCTGGCGTGGATCGTCATCGGCCTCTTGCAACTGGCCCTCGACAGCGGCAATGCCGTCTCCATCATGTGGCAGATCCTGCCATATGCGCTGCTGACGTTTGGCGAAGTGCTGGTTTCGGCCACCGGCCTGGAGTTTGCGTACAGCCAGGCGCCCGTCTCGATGAAGGGCGCCATCATGAGCTTCTGGAACCTGTCGACCACGGTGGGCAACCTGTGGGTACTGATCGTCAACCGCAGCGTCATGAACGAGGGCGTGATCGGCAAGATTGCCGAGAGCGGCATCAGCGTGACGGCCTTCCAGATGTTCTTCTTTGCCGCCTTTGCCGCCGTTGCCATGATGGCCTTCGGCCTGTATGCGAAACGCTACAAGATGGTCGACAACTACCGCCAGGCGATACCGGCCAAGGCTTGATGCCGGCTTAATCTGCCGCAATGACGAAGGGCGCACAGTGTGCGCCCTTTTTTTATGTGGTCACCGTCGGCGCATCGCGCCCCGTGCGCGTGCGTATCTGTGCCAGCGTTTCCGCGATGGCGATCAGTCCGGCAAGCGCTTCCTGCGTCGGAATATTATGCTGGGCGATATCGGCTTCATATCGCTCAAGGTACAGGCGCAGGGTGGCACCCTGCGTGCCCGTGCCAGACAGGCGCAGCACGATGCGCGCGCCGTCCGTCATGATGATGCGCACGCCCTGCTGGCTCGCCACCGAGCCATCGACGGGATCGGTATAGCTGAAATCGTCGGCCAGCGCCACCGTGTAGCCATCGAATACCTGTCCCGGCAAGCTGGCCAGCTGGGCGCGCACGGCTTCCATCAGCTGCGCCGCGACGGCGCCGTCGATCTCTTCGTAATCGTGGCGCGAATAGTAGTTGCGGCCGTACGTGGCCCAGTGGGCGCGCACGATGTCTTCCACCGGCTGTTTTTTCGCCGCCAGCAAGTTGAGCCAGAACAAGACGGCCCACAGGCCATCCTTTTCGCGCACATGGTCCGAGCCCGTGCCGTAGCTTTCTTCGCCGCACAGGGTGGCCATGCCGGCGTCGAGCAGGTTGCCGAAGAACTTCCAGCCTGTCGGCGTCTCGAAACACGGGATGCCCAGCGCGGCGGCGACGCGGTCGGCCGCGCCCGAGGTGGGCATGGAGCGGGCGATGCCCTTCAAGCCGGCGCGGTAGCCGGGCGCCAGCGTGGCGTTGGCGGCCAGGATCGCCAGGCTGTCCGACGGCGTGACGTCGAAGCGGCGCCCGACGATCATGTTGCGGTCGCCGTCGCCGTCCGATGCGGCGCCGAAGTCCGGCGCATCCTGGGCCGCCATGATGGCGATCAGCTCATGCGCGTTGACGGGATTCGGATCGGGATGGCCGCCGCCGAAGTCTTCCAGGGGCACGCCGTTGATGACGCTGCCCGTGGCAGCACCCAGCATGCCTTCCAGGATGGCCGTGGCGTACGGGCCGGAGACGGCATGCATGCCGTCAAAGCAGATGCGCAGGCCGCCCGCGAACAGGGCGCGAATGGCGTCGAAATCAAACAGCTGCTGCATCAGCTGCGCGTAATCGGCGACCGAGTCAATCACCTCAACGGTCATCTGCTCGATGCGCGCCAATCCCAGCGCATCGAGGTCGATGTCGGCCGCGTCGCTGATGCGGTATTCGGCGATGCCTTGCGTGCGCGCAAACATGGCTTCGGTAACCTTCTCGGGCGCCGGACCGCCATTGGCGATGTTGTACTTGATGCCGAAATCGCCGTCGGGACCGCCCGGGTTGTGGCTGGCCGACAGAATAATGCCGCCGCTGGCACCATGCTTGCGGATCACGCAGCTGACGGCCGGTGTCGACAGGATGCCACCCTGGCCCAGCAGCACGCGCGCGTAACCGTGCGCGGCCGCCATGCGCAGCACCGTCTGGATCGCAGGGCGGTTGTAATAGCGCCCATCGCCGCCCAGCACCAGGGTCTGGCCGCGGCAATCGCCGACGGTGTCGAACACGCTTTGCACGAAATTTTCCAGGTACTGCGGCTGGCTGAATACGGCCACCTTCTTGCGCAAGCCTGAGGTACCCGGCTGCTGGCCGGCAATCGGCGCCGTATTAATTACTTGAATAGTCATGTTGCCTCCATATTAACGAGCCATGTTAACGCATGCGCAGCAACCTTGAAAGCGTTGTATCCCCACCATGGTGTGCTTGACCACGGAAGGCACCCACGCGGCGGTCATACATCTTTGCAACATCGCACTCTTGCATGTCTCACAACCTCGCATTATAATAAGAATAGTTCTCATTCACATTTAGGCCTCGAAGAGGTCCGCACCTCGCCTCTGCCGCCTGCCGCCCATCGACGATGCGCCGCCTGGCTGGCACGCGCTGGATGACACGCTGCGCCAGCCAGGCACCACCGCCAAGCAAGCCCCCCATACCAATACACGGCTTGCCGCAAGACGGCGGGCATCGAGAAAAAGGAATTTTTCATGGCGCGAACACGTTCGCTGGCCGGCACTTTGGCCGCCACAATTCCACCATTGCCTGCACGCCCGCTGGCCACCGCCGTGCGTTCGGCCTTATTAGCGGCAGCGCTGGGCGCAGGCATGGCCCTGGCCGCGGAAGATCCGGCCAAGCCCGAGGTAGCCACCTTGAGCGAGATCAAGGTGCTGAGCCAGCAAGACAAGGCATCGACCGAGAACACCGGCTCGTACACGACAAAACAGATGGGCACGGCCACGCGCATGGGCCTGTCGATCCGCGAAACGCCGCAATCGATCTCGGTGGTGACGCGCCAGCGCATGGACGACATGGGCCTGAACAGCCTGGCCGAGGTACTGGTGCAGTCGACGGGCGTGACGGTGCAGGAAAACGATAGCGAACGCACCAGTTTCTCGGCGCGCGGCTTTTCCATCGGCAATTACCAGATCGATGGCGTGGCCGTCAATTCAGGGGCCAATGCGCTGTTCGATACGGCCATCTATGACCGTATCGAAATCGTGCGCGGCGCCACGGGCCTGGTCAGCGGCAATGGCGACCCGTCTGCCACCATCAATATGCTGCACAAGCGTCCCGGCAAGGAGTTCGCCGCCTCGGCCGGCCTGACGCTGGGCTCCTGGAGCAAATACCGGCTGGAAGGCGACATCAGCTCGCCACTGAATGCCGACGGCAACATCCGCGGGCGCATCGTGGTGGCCGGCCAGAACCGCCATTCCCACCTCGACCTGTACAAGGAACGCAAGCTGGTGGGCGCCGTCATCGTCGAAGCGGACCTGACGCCTGCAACGTTGCTGACGGCCGGCATCGACTATCAGAAAAACACGCCGAAAGGCACGAGCTGGGGTACCACGCCCCTGTTCTTCTCGGATGGCACGCTGGCCAACCTGCCCCGCTCGTTCAACATGGCGGCCAAGTGGAGCAGCTGGGAGCGCGCATTTGAAAACAAATACGTCTACCTCGAGCACCGCTTCGCCAACGACTGGAAGATCAAGGCTGCCTATGGCCGCCTGGACAGCTCGTCGAATGGCAAGCTGTTCTACGGCGGCAGCGGCTATCCTAACCGCGACGGCTCGGGCCTGTCCGTGTGGAGCAGCGCCTTCCCCTATGATGAGAAACAGGACAACTTTGACCTGTCGGCCAACGGCACCTTCCCCCTGTTCGGCCGCCAGCACGACCTGGTGCTGGGCGCAAACGGCTGGAAGCGCGTGGGCACGACGAATGAAACCGCGTTCAAGGAACCGCTGCCGTTCTCGACCAGCATTCCCGACTTCCGCAACTGGACCGGCGACGTTCCTGAACCAGACCTCGCGCGCAGCGGTGCGCGCGATGTCACCACCACCAAGCAGTCGGGCGCCTTCATCGCCACGCGCATCCATGTCGCGGACAGCTTCAAGGTGCTGGCCGGCGCGCGCATCTCCAAATGGGAAACGTATAACGACCGTTACGATGCCGGCAACACGTTTGTCAAGCGCAGCGCGGCCTACAAGACGGACGATGTCGTCACGCCATACGCGGGCGTGGTGTTCGATGTCAGCAAGAGCACCTCGCTGTACGCCAGCTACACGGACCTGTTCAAGCCGCAAAACCTGAAGGACAAGAACAATGCCTTCCTCGACCCGATCACGGGCAGCAACCTGGAGGCGGGGGTAAAAAGCGAATTCTTCAACGGCGCCGTGAATGCCTCGTTCGCCGTGTACCAGGCCGAGCAGGACAACCTGGGCGAGGAAGATGCGTCCGTGCCGCTGACCTTCTTGCTGCCCGACGGCAGCCGTCCGTATGTATCGACGGGCAAGGGCACGAAAAGCCGCGGCTACGAAGTGGAAGTGTCGGGCAGCCCATCGACGGGCTGGCAGCTGTTTGCCGGCTTCACCCACGGCACCTCGAGAACGGGCAAGGGCGTGCTGACCAACACCATCCAGCCAAGCAACATGCTGCGCGTCTCGACCACCTACCGCCTGCCGGGCGCGCTGCAAAACCTCACCATCGGCGGCGGCTTGAACTGGCAAAATGAGATCTACACGACGGCCACCTTGCCGAACAAGACGAAAACCCGGGTCAGCCAGGGCAGCTACGCGCTGGCCAACCTGATGGCGCGCTACCAGATCAGCCCCAGGCTGGCCGCCAGCCTGAATCTCAACAATCTATTCGACAAGACGTATTTCCGCCGTGTCGGCTTCTATAACGGCGGTTATTACGGCGAGCCGCGCAGCGTGGCGCTGAACCTGCGCTACCAATACTGATGCTCACCATGCAAGCGCCTGCCATCCCCCCCAAAATCGCGCGCCTGCGGCTGTCCGCCGGGGCCGTGTACCGCCTCGGCGTCGCCTCGCGCAGCGTGGCGGCCATCCTTGGCGGCTACCTGCTGGCGGCGCTGATCACCATGCTGCTGTCGGTGAGCCTGCCCATGGCCCGCGCCGAAGCCGTCATGACGGCCACCCTGCTGTCGTTTGCCATCTACACCTGCGCCGTCCTATGGGTCTTCGCCACCGGCAGCGCCCTGCGCGCCTGGCTGGGCCTGTTGCTGCCGGCTGCCCTCATCGCCGCCATCCTGCAGTCGATGGGCGCCTTATCCTGGAGTCTCGCATGAAAGAAGGTTTCCGCCAGTCGATGGCATGGCTGCACACCTGGTCCGGCCTGCTCGTCTGCTGGATTTTATTGCTGGTGTTTTGCGCCGGCACGGCCAGCTATTACCGCGAAGAAATCACCCTGTGGATGC
This sequence comes from Janthinobacterium woesei, assembly GCF_051380875.1. Taxonomy (NCBI): domain Bacteria; kingdom Pseudomonadati; phylum Pseudomonadota; class Betaproteobacteria; order Burkholderiales; family Oxalobacteraceae; genus Janthinobacterium; species Janthinobacterium woesei. The sequence goes on along the minus strand of NZ_JBNYXW010000011.1, from coordinate 169,378 downwards.
AGCCCGAGCTGCACGGCGCCGCCGCCAGCAAGGTAACGAGCGAAATCGCGGCCAGCGTGGCCCAGCAGGCGATGCAAGAACGGGCCGGCGGCGCCACGCGCTGGTTCATCAGCCTGCCCGGCGAGCGCAGCCCCGCCACGCAGCTGGGCTGGAGCAAGCCCGCGAAACCGGGCGAAAAGAAACGCGGACGGCGCGGCAACTTCCATAGCGAAGCGGCCGACCCGGCCACGGGAGAGGTGCTGTCCAAGCCGCGCGAGACGCGGGGCGGCGAATTCCTCTACCGCCTGCACTTCGACCTGCACTACATGCCAGCCATCTGGGGCCGCTGGATCGTGGGCTTTTGCGCCATGTTCATGTTCGTCTCCATCATCAGCGGCATCGTCACGCACAAGCGCATCTTCAAGGATTTGTTTACCTTCCGGCCGAAGAAGGGCCAGCGCTCGTGGCTCGACGCGCACAACGTGACGGCCGTGCTGGCCTTGCCCTACCACCTGATGATCACCTACACGGGCCTGGTCAGCCTGATGTTCCTGTACATGCCATCCGGTGCCACGGCCGCCTACAAGGGCGACCAGGACGCCTTCTTCGCCGAAGCCTTCCCGGGCCGCTCGGGCGATAGCAAGCCAGCCGGCGTGGCCGCGCCCCTGACTGCGCTGGCGCCCCTGGTACGCCAGGCCGAGCAGCAGTGGGGCGGCAAGGTCGGGCGCATCTCCGTCAATCATCCAGGCGACGCCAACGCCACCATTTCGCTGTCGCGCGCAGCCGGACGCAGCATGTCGTCGAAACAGCCGTCGATGGAATTCGATGGCGTCAGCGGCAAGCTGCTGTCGACGGACGGCGACGCACTGCCCAGCGCTGCCGCCACGCACGGCGTGATGGTTGGCTTGCACATCGCCCATTTCGGCGGACCGCTGCTGCGTGCGCTGTTCTTCCTGTCCGGCCTGGCCGGCTGCGCCATGGTCGCCACCGGCGCCTTGCTGTGGGCCGTCAAGACGCGCCAGAAACAGGCCAAGGCGCTCGCTGCCGGCAAGCGCGCCAGCGTCGGCCTGCGTCTGGTGGAGGCGCTCAACATCGGCGCCATCGCCGGCATCCCGATTGCCTTCGGCGCCTATTTCTGGGCTAACCGCCTGCTGCCGGTCGCCATGGAAGAGCGCCCGAAAGAGGAAATCGCCTGCTTCTTCGGCGCCTGGGCGCTGGCCGCCATCATCGCCCAGCTGCGTCCCTCGCGCGCCATGTGGCGCATACAGCTGGCCATCGGCGCCTTCCTGCTGTGCGCCCTGCCGGTGCTGAACGTCTTCACCACCGAGTCGCACCTGGGCGTGACCCTGTTCCTGGGGCACGGCCCCGTGGCGGTGGCCGCCTTCGACCTGGTGGTGCTGGTGCTGGGGCTGGGCCTGGCATATGCGGCATTCAAATTGAAACCGCTGCCCGTGAAGGCGCCCAAGCCAACGCCTGCAGCCAAGCCGGCGCCGACGACGATGGAGACCGCATGATGGACCTGTTAGCCAATTTCCTCGTCTTTGCGCTGTGCTATGCAGGCCTGTCCTCGCTGTGCCTGGCCATGGACCGCCATTACGCCGACCTGCACGGGCGCGGCGCCGAACCGCCCGTGCCGCTACGCCGCCGCCTGCAGTGGACGGGCTCGCTGGCACTGGCAGCCAGCCTGGCCTGGGCCATGCACATCGCCGGCGGAGGCTACGGCCTGGTCTACTGGGTCGGCAGCCTTACGGGCTGCGCCTTGCTGCTGATCTGGCTGCTGCCCTACGCGCCCCACCAGGCCATGCGCCTGGCACGCCTCATCGGCGGCGCGGCCGCGCTGGCCGCCGTGCTGCTGGCCACGTTGTGAGCTACACCAAGGTAGCTGGCTTGAGCAGCGTTTCGATGCCATCGGGCGCCATGGCGCGGCCAATAAGGTAGCCAAACACCTCGTCACAACCCATCTCGGCCAGCAGTTCGAGCTGCTCGCTATTTTCCACCCCGCCGGCGATGGTGCGCAACTTGAGCGTGTGCGCCATGGCCACGATGGCGCGCACCATGGCACCGTCGCCCCCCGGTTTGCCCAAATCGTCGACGAAGCACTTTGCGATCTTCACGGCATCCGTGGGGAAACGCTGCAGGTAATTGAGCGAAGCGTCGCCCGTACCGCAATCGCTGATGGCAATGGCAATGCCCAACTGGCGGAACTGGCGCAAGATCAGTTCACAGTTCTGGTTGCGGTCGATCAGGATGGCGGCCGCGATGTCCAGCTCGATGCAGTGGCCCGGTACGCCGGCCGCCTCCAGCGCGGCGGCAAAGTTGCGCACGATGTCGCGCGGGGCCATCCAGCTGCGCGCCTGCTCCACGGCCGTGGCCAGCACCCAGGCCCCCACCGGCAGGATCAGCGCGATTTCCTCCAGCACGTGTAAAAAATCGAGCGGCATCATCAAGCCCAGTTCCGGGTGCTTCCAGCGCAGCAGCGCCTTTACGCCGGTGATGCTGCGCTTCTTCAAATCCATGCACGGCTGGTAGTACAGCACGAATTCATTGCGTTCGAGCGCATGGCGCAGCGCCGTCCCGACGATGGTGCGCGAATACGATTGCGTCTGCATGCGCGCCGCATAGCGCAGGCAGGTGCCAGGAGCGTGGCGCTTGGCCGCATACATGGCCAGGTCGGCCTTTTCAATCAGCGCATTAACGTCGCCGTCGTCGTCCGGGTACAGGGCCACGCCCACGCTGGCCGCCACGCTCAGGCAGTATTTTCCGATGACGAAGGGCGCGGCGATGGCGCTGAGGATTTTCCCGGCCACCCGCTCGGCGTCTTGCGCCAGCAAGATGATGAATGCGTCGCCGCCCTGGCGCGCCACCGTGTCGACCTTGCGCACGCACTGCTGCACGCGGCGCGCGAACTGCGTCAGCACCTGGTCACCCACGTCGTGTCCCAGGCTGTCGTTGATGGATTTGAAGCGGTCGATGTCGACGAACAGCACCGCCAGCAAGCTCTGGTGCCGGCGCGCATAGGCGATGCCGTGCTCGAAGCAGATCTGGAAGTGCAGGCGGTTCGGCAAGCCCGTCAAGCCGTCGTGGTGGGCGATGAATTCAAGCTGATGCTCGGCGCGCCGGCGGGCCGACACGTCGTGCAGCAGCAGCACTGCACCGCCCTGCGCCAGCGGTGCGCAGCTGTATTGCACGTCGATGCGCTTGCCATCGAGGTGGCGCATGCGCCAGGCGCGCGCCGCATGCCACTGGCAAGCCAGCAGCACGCCGAGCAGCACGGCCAGGCACAGCGCCAGCAGCAGCGCCGTCATGCATCACCTGGCAGGCGGAAAGTGAAGAACATGGTTTTCCTTTGCAACGCGCGCCATGCGGCGAGGCGCAGGTACCGGCTGAAAGGAAATAATATAAGAATTGCGGCGGATTTTTTGCCAGATCGGGCGCCACTTGACTGGCATTAAGCGGCGCGCAGCCGGAATGGCTCAGCCCAGCGACAACGACCGCGCAAACACAGGTACAGGCACAGGAACAGGAACAGCGTGCAGTTTGAAGATGCTGACGGCGTCGGCCAGGCTGGCTGCCTGCTGTTGCAGGGCGTCGGCGGCAGCGGCGGCCTGTTCCACCAGGGCCGCATTCTGCTGCGTCACGCCATCCATCTGGCTGATGGCGATGCTGATTTGCTCGATGCCCTCACGCTGCTCGACGCTGGCCACGGCGATTTCGCCGATGATGGCGTTGACCCTCTGTACGCTGCCCACCACTTCATCCATCGTGCGCCCCGCCTGGCCGGCCAGCGCACTGCCTTCTTCCACCGTGCGCACGGATTCGCCGATCAACTGCTTGATTTCGCGCGCCGCCTCGCTGGACCTGTGCGCCAGGTTGCGCACTTCGGTGGCCACCACGGCGAAGCCGCGCCCCTGCTCGCCCGCGCGCGCCGCTTCCACGGCCGCATTCAGCGCCAGGATATTCGTCTGGAAGGCGATGCTGTCGATGACGCCGATGATGTCGACGATGCGCTTTGACGAGGCATTGATATGGCGCATGGTCTGCACCACCTGCGCCACGGCTTCTCCACCGCGCTGCGCCACCTCGGACGCGCCACCAGCCAGTTGGCGCGCCTGCTCCGCATTATCGTTATTTTGCCGCACCGTGGAGGTCAGCTCGATCATCGAGGCGGCCGTCTCTTCCAGCGAACTGGCTTGCTCCTCCGTGCGCGAAGACAGATCCATATTCCCGCTGGCGATTTCGCCGGACGCCGTGGCGATAGCATCCGTGCCGGCGCGCACCCGTCCCACGATAGCGGCCAGGTTACCGCTCATGGCCTTCAAGGCGCGCAGCAAGTCGCCAATTTCATCGCGGCTGCTGTCGGCCACCACGGCGCGCAAGTCGCCCGCCGCCACCTGCTGGGCGATGCCGACGGCCGCGCTCAATGGGCGCGTGATGCTGCGGACCAGCCACCACACGGTGACGCTGCCGACGACCAGCGTCAGCAGCACGGTGGCCAGCATGGCAATGCTGGCGCTGCGGTGCGCGGCCGCGTCCTGCTCCTTTATCTGCGCCATCAAATTGTGCGACTGCTGGCCGATGGTGGCGACGATGGCGTCAATCTGGCGCGTCGGTTCGCGGTCCATGCCCTTGACCAGCGCATCGACGGCCTGCGCGCTGCCAGCTTGCGCGCCATCATACTGCTGCAGCGCCGCCAGGTAGCGCACGCCCAGCGCATCATGCGCCTGCATGGCTTGCGCCACAGGCGCCGTCTCCAGCTTGAGGGCGGCCATCATGCCTTGCAAGCCGGCCAACTCCTTGCGCGTCTGCGCGCCGCTGGCGACGAACGCCTCGCGGTAGCGCTGGAAGGCGGCCGCATCGCCGCCGCGCAGCAGGATATTTTTCCATTCCTGCACCTGGATCTTGAATTCCACCTGCGCGCTACGCGCCGCATCGACTGCTTCCGTCAGCGCGACGGAGCGCTGTATGGCCTCGCTGCTGCGCGCACTGGCCGCGTCGAGCGCACTCCAGCCGCGCACGCCGACGAGCACCAGGGCAAGAAAAAAGAAGGCGCCCATCAGACCCAGGCGGACGGAGATTTTCAGATTCGCGAGTTGCATGTGTTTCTCCAGGCGGCAAGAACAGGATGGCAACAAAAAGAGTGGCCAAAACTATCCGATTCTCACCAGATGGCGGAATCATGCCGCGCCCCCCGTCAAAAACCAAGCGGCGCTACTCCAGAGAAACACTTTTCAACAAAGAAACAACGAATTACACTGTGATATTGACTAACTAGCAAGGCCGTCACGCGCCGCGCCGGCAAACTCCTCGCGCAACAGCCGATACAAGCGCCGGTAGCGTGCCAGCCGCTCTTCGAGCATGGCGCTGGCCTGCGGCGCGACCGTTTCCTGCACGGGCGGACGCGTACACACTTGCGCGGGCAACAAGCCCGTCACCGCCATCTGCGCCAAGCGCGCTGCCCCCATGGTGCCGCCGGCCACGCCATGGTCGTGGCGCAGCACCTGCAAGCCCGAAGCATTCGCGCACAGCTGCGCCCAGAAGCGGCTGCGCGAGCCGCCGCCCACGAACGAAGCCTGCGCCAGCTGCGTACCGGCGCTGCGCAGGGCTTCATTGCCGTCGGCCATGGCAAAGGCCACGCCTTCCATCACGCTGTAGGCCAGTTCGGCGCGCCCGTGTTCCGTCGCCAGGCCGAAAAACACGCCGCGCGCAGAAGCGTCGTTGTGCGGCGTGCGTTCGCCGCTCAGGTAGGGCAGGAACAACGGTGCGCTGCGTGCATCGACGCCTTCGGCCAGCTTCACCAATGCGCCAATATCGGGCGACTGGGTCAGCTGCGCCACCCAGCTCAGACTAGATGCGGCGCTGAGGATCACGCTCATCTGGTGCCAGCGCTCTGGCAGGCAATGGCAGAAGGCATGCACGCCCTGGCCCGGATTGGGCGCAAAGCCATCGCTGCCCGCAAACAGCACGCCCGAAGTGCCCAGCGACAGCAGGCCGGCGCCCGGCTCCACCACGCCCAGGCCCACGGCGGCGGCCGCATTATCGCCCGCGCCACCGGCCAGTATGACCGCATGCGCGATGCCCCACTCCTGGCACAGGGATGGGCGCACCTGCGCGGCGGCGGCGCTGCCTTCGACCAGGCGCGGCATGTGCTCGCGGCCCAGGCCAGTGGCCGCCAGCATGCGCTCGGACCAGTCGCGTTTGGCCACGTCTAGCCACAGCGTGCCGGAAGCGTCGGACATGTCGGAGACGCACTCGCCCGTCAGGCGCAGCGCCACGTAATCCTTGGGCAGCAGCACGGTGGCTGTGGCGCGGAACAGCGAAGGTTCGTATTTTTGCAGCCACAGCAGCTTGGGCGCCGTGAAGCCAGGCATGGCCTGGTTGCCCGTGATGGCGCGCGACTCGGGCACCAGCGCTTCCAGTTCCACACATTCGGCGAAGGCGCGCGTGTCGTTCCACAAAATAGCGGCGCGCAGCACGTGCTGCTGCTTGTCGAGCAGGGTGGCGCCATGCATCTGGCCGGACAGGGCGATGCCGCGCAAGCCGGAAAACGCCACCGGCTGCGCCTGGCGGATGGCCGCGATCACGTCCAGGGTGGCGTGCCACCAATCCTCGGGATTCTGCTCCGACCAGCCGGGATGGGGGCTGGAGACGCGCAGGGTCACGCCACTGCTGGCGAGGATGGTTTGCGCGTCATCGGTGAGGATGGCCTTGACTTCGGAAGTGCCGATATCGATACCGAGATAAGTCACAATGATTCCATAAAAAAGTTAAGAGCCGGTCGTCAGGAAAACGACTCGGGCATGTTCATGTGCAGGCAGGAGCGAAATTTCGACGGCGACATCTGCTTGTGGGCCAGGAACTGGCGGTTGAAATTGGACAGATTGTTAAAACCCGTGCGGTAGCAGATATCGGTGACCTTCATGTCGGTGTTCATCAGCAGCTCGCAGGCCAGCGCAAGGCGCTCCTGGTTGACGTAATGGATGAAAGACGTTCCCGTATGCTTGCGAAAGAAGCGCGTGAACTTGAGCGTATTCATTTCCGCCACGTCGGCCACGTCCTGCTCGCAAAAATCGAGCGTGATGTTCTGCTTGATATACGCCAGCACCAGGTTGATGGTCGAGGACATATAGCGCCCCGCCTGCGCCAGGTAGGTGACGCTGGCCAGGGCACGCCGCTCGCGGCAGTCGCACAGGTCGCCGAACAGGCGGGCAAACAGTTCCACCCGGCGCGGCCCCTGCGCCGTCGTCAGCTCAAACATCAACGGCGCCAGGCGCAGGCCCAGCGCATCGGGAAATTGCAAGCCCCTGCCCGCCTCGCCCAGCAGGGTTTTCAGGGGCGCCATCTCCGGGAACAGCAGCGCGCAGCGGTCGATGAACTCGCTGGAAAACTGCAGCACCAGGTCGCGCGCGGGCAGCTGCACGCCTTCGGCCAGTTCGCTGACCCAGTTGTGCGGCAAATTGGGGCCCGTCAGCACCAGGTTGCCCGGCGCGTAACTGCCTATATGGTCGCCGACAAAAAACTTGCCCGTCGAGGTGGTGATGATGTGCAGCTCGTACTCGGGATGAAAATGCCATTTCGCCACCACGTGCGGATAGCCGTGCGCCCACGCGCGAAACGATTCGTGGATCGGTTTGTGGATCAGTTCCAGGTCAGGCGTCACGGCAGTTCCCTTGCACGGTCTCGGTGCTGCTTATTCTACCCACTTACCGCCAGCGCCAGCCCCGTATCGGCGTCGAACAGGTGCATGTGTTCCTCGTCGAAGGCCAACGCCAGGGTCTGCCCCACCTGCGCCGCACTGTTGGCGGCATTTGCCGGCAGCAGGGCAGACAGGTTCAAGGCGCCACACTGGACGCTGATCAGCGCCTCCGCCCCCAGCAGCTCCACCAGGTCGATCACGCATGCCAGGCCATGGCTGCCGGCCCGCTCTTGCTGCAGCGCCGCGCGCAAGTGATTCGGGCGCAGGCCGAACACCACGCACGTGCCAGCGTGCAGTGGCGTGAAGCGGGGCGACAGCAAGGGCCAGCGGTAGCCAGCGCACACGAGCAAGGTTTGTCCGCCCTCTTTCTCGATGACGCCATCGATGAAATTCATGGCCGGCGTGCCGATGAAGCCGGCCGCAAACAAGGTGCGCGGATGGTTGTAGAGTTCCGCCGGCGTGCCGATCTGCTCGATATGCCCGCCCTTCATCAGCACCACCCGGTCGGCCAGTGTCATCGCTTCGAGCTGGTCGTGGGTGACGTACAGGGTGGTGGTGCGCAGGCGGCGATGCAAGCGCTTGATGTCGGCGCGCAGCTGCGCGCGCAGCTTGGCGTCCAGGTTCGACAGCGGCTCGTCGAACAGGAATACCTGCGGCGTCTTGATCATGGCGCGGGCGATGGCCGTGCGCTGCTGCTGGCCGCCCGACATGGCGCGCGGCTTGCGCTCCAGCAAGCCATCCAGGCTGAGGATGGCTGCCACTTCGCGCACGCGGCGCTCGATCTCGTCGGTCGGCACCTTCAGGCGGCGCAGGCCGAAGGCGATATTGTCGTACACCGTCATGTGCGGATACAGCGCATAGTTCTGGAACACCATCGCCACATTGCGCGCGCGCGGCGGCAGGTCGTTGACGACGGCGCCGCCGATGTGCAGCTCGCCGCCGCTGATATCTTCCAGGCCCGCGATCATGCGCAGCAGGGTCGATTTGCCGCAGCCCGATGGCCCCAGCAGGACAATGAATTCGCCGTCGTCGATCTCCAGGTCGAACGGCTGCAGCACGGCCGTCTTCTGGTCATAGGTCTTGTGCAGCTGCCTGCATGCGATATTTGCCATGGTCTTGTCTCCAGTGTCCGTAATGGCCGGCTCAAGCCAGCTCGATCTGAATCTTGACGTCGCGCGGATGGCCCTTGGCCGCTTCCTCGAACGCCTGCACGCCGTCGGCAAAGCCGAAGGTGCGCGAAATGAAGGGTTTCACGTCGATCTTGCCCGAGGCCAGCAGCGCAATGGCGCGCGGAAAGATGTTCGCGTAGCGGAACACCGACTCGATGCGCACCTCCTTGGCCTGGATGGCGACGATATCGAAGGGCACGTTCTCGGGCGGCATGCCGACCAGCACCAGGCAGCCGTTGGGGCACAACAGGTCGACGATGTTGTCGTAGGCGCGCATGCTGCCGCTGGCCTCGAAGACGATGTCGGCACCCCAGCCCTGCGTCAGTTCGCGCACGGTGTCAGCCAGATTGACCTGGCGCACGTCGACCGTCACCACGGCGCGATTCTCGGCGAACAGGGCCAGTTTTTCTGGCACCAGGTCGGCCAGGATCACGCGCGAGCAGCCGCCCGCCAGCGCGGCCAGCGCGTTCATCGCGCCGATGGTGCCGGCGCCGATCACCACTGCCACGTCGCCCGGCTTGATAGCGGCCTTTTTTGCCGCCTGCAAGCCGATGGCCAGCGGTTCGACGATGGCGCCTTCACCGAAACTGACATTATCGGGCAGCTTGAAGGTAAACGAGGCCGGGTGCACCACGTACGGGGTGAGGCAACCGTGGATGGGCGGCGTGGCCCAAAAGCGCACGGCCGGGTCCAGGTTGTACAGGCCGCGCATGGTGGCCGGCGAATCGAACTGCGGCACGCCCGGCTCCATGCAGACGCGGTCGCCCACTTTCAGGTGCGTGACTTCCTCGCCCACCTCGGCCACCACGCCGGAGGCCTCGTGGCCCAGCACCATCGGCTGCTCGACTGCGAAGGGGCCGATCTTGCCGTGCTTGAAGTAGTGCACGTCGCTGCCACAGATGCCCACCGTGTGGATCTTGATTTTCACGTCGCGCGGGCCGACGACGAGCGGCATGTCGATGTCGCGCAAGGTGATTTTTTCCGCCTGTTCCAAAACGAGTGCTTGCATGATGGTTTCCTTATTTATTTATATTTATTTATGTTTGAGCATGGAGTTGAGCAGGCGTCCCAGGATGCCGACGAACAGCAGCGGCGGCAGCGCCAGCAGCACGGTGGAGGCGTTCACCACGCCCCACGGCACTTCCTGGCCCATCGAGGTAAACGCCGACGCCACCACGGGCAGGGTCATGCTCTTCGACGAGGTCAGCGCCAGCGCGATCATCAGTTCATTCCAGACCAGCACGAAGCTGAAGACGATGCCGCCCATCAGGGTCTTCGATGCCACCGGCAGGGCTACGTACCAGAACACCTGATAGGGGCCGTAGCCGTCCAGCGCAGCCGCCTCCTCGATCTCCTTCGGGATGCGGGCAAAGGCGGGAATCGACAGCCAGATGATGGTTGACAAGGTCACCAGCAGATACGTCACTACCATCGACAGGCGCGAGTCGTACAGGCCCAGGTCGATCCAGATCGAGATCAGCGGAATGGCAACGGCCACCGGCGGCAGAAAGCGCAGCGACAGCAGGAAAAACTGGATGTCTTTCTTGGCCGGGATGGGATAGCGGGCGATCGCATACGCAGCCGGCACGCCCAGCACGGCGCCCAGCAGCACAGCCAAGCCGACGATGGCCACACTGTTGCCCAGGCCCGTCAGCACTTCCGGGCTGGCCAGCACCTGCTTGTAGTTGGCCAGTGTCGGGCTGAAGAAAAAGCGCGGCACGGGCGTGACGATATCCATCAGCTCCTTGAAGGAATTGAGTACGGCCCACAGGATGGGAAACAGCGCCACCAGCACGATGGCGGTAGTGATGGCGGTGGTGGTGATGGCACCGCGCAGGGCGCTCAGCGCCTTGAGACACCGAACAAAACCGTAGCGAGCGGATGTGCGTTGTGGCTGAGAAGCGGAGCTGTGCAAATGCACGGTGAGCGTCGGAGGCCGCAAATCGCGCTGCGCAGCAGGTTTGGTTAAGGTGTTCTTGCTTAGTTTTCCCATTTGGCGACTCGCTTCCAGAGCAGAGTAAAGATCACGGTAGTGGCCAGCATCATCAGCACGGCCATGCTGGACGCATACGACACCTTGCCCATCAGGCCGATGCCTTGCGCATAGGCGTACATGTCCAGCGTTTCGGTGGCGATGCCGGGGCCGCCCTTGGTCATCACGTAAATCAGGTCGAACGAGCGCAGCGACTCGACCATCTTGATGAACACCAGGCTCATGATGGGCACCTTGAGCATGGGCAGCGCGATATACGCATACACCTGCAGCGTGCTGGCGTAATCGAGGCGCGCCGCTTCCAGCGGTTCGGTCGGCAGGGTTTCCAGCAGTTTCAGGATGACGGCGCCGAAGAACAGGCCCCACTGCCAGATGTCGACCAGCGCTACCGCGTACAGGGCCGTGGCAGGGTCGGACAGCAAGGCGCTGCCGCCCAGCCCCACGCATTCGAGCAGCCAGTTGAGGATGCCCATCAGCGGCGAATACATGAACTTCCAGATGAAGGCGGCCGAAACGCGCGGCAGCAACACCGGCACGATCAGCAGCAGCGCGAGAAGATCGCGCGTACGGCCCTTGACCTTCTCGAACAGGAACACGGCCAGCAGCACGCCGACGATCAGCGAACCGGCCACGGTGACCACTTCCCATATCGCAGATACCTGCACGGCATTGACGAAGCGGCGGTCGCCAAACAGGCGCAGGAAATTGGCGAAACCCACGTACTCGCTGTCGCTGTAGCGCAGCACGCGGTTTTGCAGGGCCAGGTTGATGGCGGCGATGCTGGGCACCAGGCCCAGTATCAGCAGGACCAGCAGCGGCAAGGTGAGGAACACCGCCGGTAGCCAGGTATGGCGTTTTTTACGGATGGAGTGCGACATAAGGATCAGCTTTCAAGCACAGGGAAGCAGGCTGCCGCCCGCACGGGCGGCAGCAAAACGGCATGCGAATGGTCAGCTTACTTTCGCTTTAGCGCACGCTGCACCACTTCCGTGGCGTACTCGTTGGCTTCGTCGAGGGCGCTCTGCACGTCGCCGCGCGTGCCAGTAAACACTTCTTCGAGCACCACGCCAAGGTTGTCGCCGATGTCCGGCCACTCGGGGCTAGGCCAGATGGTGACGCGGCTGACGGGCGTGGTGTCCGTCAGGCCAGCCTGGATCTGCGGCTTGACGTGCTTGCGGAAGTAATCGCTGGCGATGGTGCTGCTGCGGTTGTAGTCGCTGAAGACGTTGTCCTTCAGGCGCGCCTGTTCCTGCTCCTTGCCCGTGGCCCAGGCGATGAACTTGCCGGCTGCCTGGCGCGTGCATTCATCCTTCGCGCCAGTGGCGGAAATGGCCAGGCCGTGGCCATACGCGGCCGACGCCAGCGGTGCGGGTGGGCGCACATAGCCCACCTTGTCGACCACCGAGGATTTTTTCGGGTCTTCCATCCAGTCGGCAAATGGCGTCGACTCGATCATGAAAGCCACTTTGCCCGACCTGAACGCTTCGAGCGCATTGCTCCAGTCGTAGGTGGCGCCGCCCGGCGGCGAATACTTGAACAGGTCGCGGTACAGGGTGGTGGCCTTGACGGCCTGCGGCGAATTGAAGGTCGGCATGCCATCCTTTTCCCACTTGCCGCCGGAAGCCAGCATGAACGGCGCCCAGCGCCAGACATTCATGCCCGAGCCGCGCTGGCCGCGCGCCGCCCAGCCATAGACGTTCGGCGGGCTATTCAGCTTCTTCACGGCGGCGACCAGTTCATCGAGCGTCCTGGGCACAGCGATGCCGGCCTTTTCCAGCAAGTCGCGGCGGTAGAACAGGAAGTCGCTGCCGCCGATCAGGGGGGCAAAGTAGGCCACGCCCTTGTACGAAGCGACAGCGCGGCGGCCGGGCAGGAAGTCGTCGTAGTCGGCATCCTTGGGCAGGTATTTGAGCAGCGGCACGACCCAGCCGGCGGTGGCAAATTCGGCCACGTTGGCTTCGTCGATGTAGTAGATCTGATAGGAACCGGCCTTGGTGGAGGCATCGAGGCGGGCCTTGGAGCGGCGGTCGTTTTCGCCGAAATAGCTAATTTGCACCTTGGTGCCGTTTTTCTTCTCATACTCGGCCAGGGTCTTTTCCATCACCGTCAGGCCCAGACTTTTTTGCGCCAGCACCTTGAGCACGGGCACCGAGCAGCTTTGCGCCGATGCGGCCGACATCGACATGCACGCGGCGGACGTGACGGCGCCCCATGCAATAGCAGTAACGATTTTCATAACGAGTCTCCATTTTTATAGTCCGGCGGTTTTCCACCGGTATGCCAACTATAAAAACAAAGACTGCGCGCCACCACTGCAAAAGCGGCCAGTTTTCAAATACTATTTTTCAGTTTTCCGATACGCATTGTCCACTAATCCTGGCGAAAATCCTTGCGGTAGACATTCGTATCCCTGGCCGCAGGCGGCAGGCGCGTAAAACGCTCGAAGCGCAGCCCCAGTTTGTTGAGTAGGTTGATCGATGCCTGGTTCTGCAGCGACGTGATACCGTACAGCGTCGGAAGGCGCAGCACCTGGCGCGCATGCTTTACCACTGCGGCCATCGCCTCGTAGGCATAGCCCTGGCCCCAGTAAGCGGGGCGTATGGCATAGCCGATGTCAGGGCCGGGCAGGCTGTCGCGCAGGATCAGGCCACCCATGCCGATGGCAGCGCCGTCGCTGTGGCGTTCGATGATGTAAAGGCAATAGCCATGCGCCTGAAATTGCGCCATGGGTCCGGCCTCCAGCGCGGCGCGGGCCGCCTCCAGCGTGTGGATGTTGCGTTGGCCTATGTTGACGATCCACGAGGGGTCGTTGACCAACTCCATGTAGAACGCCGCGTCGTCGGGCGTGACGGTGCGCAGGCGCAGACGGGGCGTCTCGATGACGGTGACGGTGGCGCTCATGCCGGCCACTGCATCGGATCGCTGAGCAACTGGTACATCACGTAGGCGTCGACATAGCCCAGGTGCGCGTGGCGGTAGGCCAGCGGCAGGGTGCCGATGATGGAAAAACCCAGCTTTTTCCACAAGGTGACGGCGGCCAGGTTGGTACTGACGACGAAGTTGAACTGCATCGCCAGGTAGCCCGCGCGGCGCGCCTGCTCCATGCAGTGCACGCCCAGCATGCGGCCCACGCCCACGCCCTGCGCGGCCGGATCGACCATGAACGAGGCATTGGCCACGTGCGATCCATGGCCTACCTGGTTGGCCACCAGCTTGTACATGCCCAGCAGGCGCTCGCTGCCCATCACGGCGACAAAGCTTTGCACGCCAGGGCCGAACCAGTAGCTGTGGCACTCTTCGCGGGTGGCGTCAAAGGGAAAGGGGAAGGTGTCGCCGCCGGCGACCAGCGTATGGAAGATCGGCCACATGGCGTCGAAGTCGGATTCCTGGGCGGGACGGATGTCAATTTCTTTCAAGGTGCTGCTCCCAAAGACAAGTTACCGTGATTGTATCAGCGCCTCAGGCGGAAATTCACGCTGTCCGGCCGCCCCGGCAGGTGCAGGCGCGACGCCGCGCGGGGCGCTTCGCTGAGCACCTTCCCACGCCGCAGCACCAGGCGCCGCGCGGCGCGCAGGCGCAGCGCTTCCACCGTGGAACTGCAATCGAGGATCACCAGGTCGGCGTGGCAGCCCGGCGCAATGCCGTAGCCGTCCAGGCCCAGGATGGCCGCTGGCGTCTCGGTGACGGCCAGGAAGCAGTCGTGCATGGCTTGCTGGCCCGTCATCTGCGCCACGTGCAGTCCCATGTGCGCCACTTCCAGCATGTCGCCCGAGCCCAGGCTGTACCACGGATCCATCACGCAGTCGTGGCCGAAGGCGACGGGGATGCCGGCGGCCAGCATCTCGGGCACGCGCGTCATGCCGCGCCGCTTCGGATACGTATCGTGGCGGCCCTGCAAGGTGATGTTGATGAGGGGGTTGGCAATCGCCGCCACGCCCGCCTCGCGGATCAGGGGCAGCAATTTGCTCACATAATAATTGTCCATCGAATGCATGGACGTCAGGTGCGACCCCGTCACCCTGCCCTGCATGCCAAGGCGCTGGCTGTGGAAGGCCAGCGTCTCGATGTGGCGCGACAGCGGGTCGTCCGACTCGTCGCAATGCATGTCCACCATCAGGCCGCGCTCGCAGGCAAATTCGCACAGCAGGCGCACCGATTCGGCACCGTCGGCCATGCTGCGCTCGAAATGCGGAATGCCGCCCACTACGTCGACGCCCATGGCGATGGCGCGCTTCAGATTATCGAAGGCGTTCGCGCTGCGCAGGATGCCATCCTGCGGGAAGGCCACCAGCTGCAAGTCGAGATACGGCGCCACTTGCCGCTTGACGTCGAGCAGCGCTTCCACGGCCAGCAGGCGCGGGTCGCAGATATCCACGTGCGAGCGGATGGCCAGCAAGCCGCGCGCCACGGCCCAGTCGCAATACTGCAAGGCCCGTTCAACCAGCGCGTCTTGCGTCAGTTGCGGTTTCAGCTCGCCCCACAGCGCGATGCCTTCCAGCAAGGTGCCGGAGGCGTTCACGCGCGGCAAGCCGTAGCTGAGCGTGGCGTCCATGTGGAAGTGGGCATCGACAAACGGCGGCGTGACCAGGTCGCCGGCGGCGTCGATCTCCTGCGCGCCCGTCACGGGCAAGACTGGGCCGACGGCGGCGATGCGCCCGCCCGCGATGGCGATATCGATGGCGCGGCGCCCGTCGGGCAGGCTGGCATTGCGGATGACAAGGTCCATGCGGGAACTCCTCCAGTGGATTATGTGGCGTGGCGCCTTATTTAATTGCCACTTTAATCATTTTATTGCAAATGTTGCAGTGCAAGAATATGATGACTAGCAAAAGCATAGCCATCAATTCGCATTGGCCACCTTGCGCACGCGCAAACTTCGTGCAATCGCTGCCAGGCTGATGAATACAGCCAACATCGCGCATGCGATTAAGAAAAATATCTTTCAACCAACTCGAATCACCGCTAGAATATTCATATTGCGTTGCATCAAATTGGCTTATGATCAGCTATTAAGTGCCTGTACCTGCACGCTATCCACTTTACAAAACGCGGCCAACTCTGGTTTTCGGGATTTTGCAGAGCGTTTTGCCAGCATTTTAATCCGTATAAAGGAGTAAATATGTTTCCAATTCCTGAACAATTTTCCAGCGCCGCGAAATCGCAACTGGAAAGCCAGCTGCAAATTTTCAGCACCCTGACCAGCAAAGTGTTTGAAAGCGCCGAAAAAATCGTCGTCTTGAACCTGAATGCGGGCAAGGCCGCCTTGTCGCACACGGCGGAAACGGCGCAGCATTTGCTGGAAACGCAAGATCCGCGCGACTTCTTCAGCTACAGTACCAGCCAGGCGCAGCCGAATATCGAGAGCTTGCTGGCCTACAGCCGCCAACTGTTCGGCATCGCCTCGAGCACCCAGGCGCAATTGCTGGCTTCGGCCAAGGCCCGCCTCGATGCCGCCGCTCCTGCTCCAGCCCCAGCTGCTGCCGCACCTGCCCCTGCAGCGGCCAAGCCCGCGCTGGCCTTCATCGCGCCCCAGCCCAAGCCGGCCGCAGCGCCGGCGCCAGCCGCCGCGCCAGCGCCAGCGCCAGCTCCTGTCGTGGCCAAGCCCGCGCCAGCGAAGGTGGTCGAAGCGGCCCAGCCCGTCGTCAAGGCAACGCCCGCGCCTGTGGCAACGCCAGTAGCCAAGCTTGCTCCGGCCGCTGCCGCCAAGGCCGCCGAAAAGCCGCCCGTTAAAGCCGCCGTCGTGGAAAGCCGGCCAGCGGCCAAGCCTGAAGCCACGAAGCTGACACTGGCGCCAACGGCAGCACCGGCAAAGGCCGCCACACCGGCGCCCGCACCAGTAAAACCGGCCGCTCAACCATTCCCATCGAGCAAACCCGTGGCCAAAGTTGCGCTCAAGCCTGCCGCCAAGGGTGTGCCATCGAAACAGCTCGACATGCTGCGAGGCAGCAAAGGCAGCGGCCGCAAGTAAGCAGCGCGTAGTCCAGTCGCACAGCAATACAACGGGCTACGGCCCGTTTTTTGCGTCCCTTTCCGCAGCGAATTTTTCCGCCTTGTTGTATCCTACGCGTACTTTCCGTCCGCGTGCCCTCCTTCTGCCCCGCGACACCCCAACCAAAAAGGTAACCATGAGTTTATCGAGGCTTATCGCCGGCTTCGTGCGTCAGCATTGGCCAGCGTATGCCGCCGCTGCCGTCATGCTGACAGGCGTGGCAACACTGACCGTCTGGATCCCGCGCCGCGTGGGCGCCATCATCGACGCGCTGGCCGCACACCGCATGAGCGCATCCGAACTCTGGCTGGAGCTGCTGACCCTGCTCGCCGTGGGCGTGGTCATCTATTTCCTGCGTGTGGGCTGGCGCATCACTCTGTTCAAGGCCGCCTACCAGCTGGGCGTGATGCTGCGCACGCGCTTCTACACGCGCATGTCGCAACAGGGCGCGGCGTTTTACCAGAACCAGCGCACGGGCGACCTGATGGCGCTGGCAACGAATGATATCGACGCCATCGAAATGGCTGCCGGCGAAGCCATGCTGGCCGGTTTCGACGGCACATTGACCTTGCTGATGGTGCTGGGCATCATGCTACTGGGCGTGGACTGGCGCCTGGCCTGCATCGCCCTCTTGCCGTTTCCCTTGATGGGACTGGCCTTCTGGCGCATTTCCAGCCATATCCATACGGCGTCCACCGATTCGCTCAAGCGTTTTTCCGCGCTGAACGACCATGTGCAGGAATCGCTGTCGGGCGTGCGCACCCTGCGCGCGCTGGGCCTGGAACAGCGCAGCAGCGCGCAGTTTTCCACCCTGGCCGGCCACGCGGCCAACGCCAGCCTGACGGCGCAGCGCTGGGAAGCGGCATATGAACCGGCTGTCGGCCTGACCCTGACGGCCGCCACCGCGCTGACCCTGGGCCTGGGCGGCTACCTGGTGTGGCAGGATCAACTGACCATCGGCGCGCTGACCAGTTTTTCCATGTATTTGGGGCAGCTGATCTGGCCGATGTTCGCCGCCGGCTGGGTATTGTCATTGATCGAACGGGGCCGCGCCGCCTGGCAGCGTTTGCAGCCCATGCTCGACGCGCCGCTGGCCATCGATGACCATGGCACGATTGCATCCTTAACGCCCGGTCCTTTGCAATTGCAGGACATAGGCTTTGCCTACGCGGGCCAGACGGCGCCGGCCCTGGCGCATATCTCGTTGCGATTGGAACCGGGCCAGACCCTGGGCCTGGTGGGCCCGACGGGCAGCGGCAAATCGACCCTGCTGCGCGTGCTGCTGCGCCAGGTCACGCCGCAATCGGGTACGGCCACGTGGCACGGCCAGCCGCTCGATGCCTACACCTTGCATGCGCTGCGCGCGGCCATCAGCTGGGTGCCGCAAGAGTCGTTCCTGTTCTCGGCCACCATCGCCGACAATATCGCGCTGGCCCGCCCCGGCGCCACGCGCGAGGAAGTGGAACGGGCGGCGCAGCTGGCCGACATCCATGCCGATATCCTGCAATTCCCCGAAGGCTATGCCACCCACGTGGGCGAAAAAGGCATCACCCTGTCGGGCGGCCAGCGCCAGCGCGTGGCCATCGCCCGGGCTCTCTTGGCCGACAACGGCTTGCTGCTGCTCGATGATGCCCTGTCGGCTGTCGACACGGGCACGGAAACGCGCATCCTGCAGCATCTGGAAGAACTGCGCTTGCGGCGCCCCGAGCGCAGCGCCATCATTGCCAGCCACCGCCTGAGCGCCGTCGTCAACGCCGACCTGATTCTGGTGCTGCGCGATGGCCACGTGACGGAAACGGGCAACCACGACGCGCTGATGCAGCGCGATGGCTGGTATGCCAGCGCGTGGCGCTATCAACAACTGGAGGCCAGCCTCGATGCCATCTGATACCAAGCAAACCACGCCAGCGAGCGTGCGCAGCCAGGCCATGCAAGCCATCGGCCTGCTGCGCCGCGCCGCCGCGCCCGACCTGCGCCACCTGCACTGGGCCACCTTCTGGCTGATCCTCGCTGCCGCGCTGGAAGTAACGGGGCCGATCCTGGGCAAGGCCCTGATCGACCAGCATTTGCTGCCGCGCAACCTGGACTGGACGCGCATGTCGCTGCTACTGGGCGGCTGCCTGCTGACGGGCTGGGTCGCTTCCGGCCTGCGCTACCTGCAGCTGGTGCGCCTGTCCGGCCTGGCCATGCGCTCGGTGCAGCGCCTGCGCGAAACCGTCTACCAGCACGTGCTGCGCCTGCCGATGGCATTCTTCGACCGCGCCATCACCGGGCAACTGGTCAGCCGCGTCACCAACGACACGGAAGCCGTCAAGTCGCTGTACGTGCAGGTGCTGTTCGTCATCCTCGACAGCTCCATCGTCCTGATCGGCACCATGGCCGCCATGGCCTTCCTCGACTGGCGATTGATGCTGATCGTGCTGGCCCTGCTGCCGGCCGTGCTGGTGATCGTCTTCCTGTACCAGCGCTGGAGCGCACCGGCCGTCACGCGCGCACGCGCGCTGCGCAGCGAGATCAATGGCCAGATCGCCGAATCGATCGGCGGCATGAGCGTGCTGCAGGCGAATAACGCGGAAAAGCGCTTCGGCGCGCGCTTCGCAGGCATCAACCAGGACCACTACACGGCGCGCATGCACGAGTTGCGCGCCAACGCCTGGCTGCTGCGCCCCGCGCTCGATATGCTCAATATCGTGCTGCTGGCCGTGGTCATCTTCAGTTTTGGCCGGCGCGACATGGGCGCCTTGGAAGTAGGCGTGCTGTACGCCTTCATCAGCTACATCGCGCGCGTGATCGAACCGTTGATCCAGATCACCATGCAGTTCAGCCAGCTGCAGCAATCGGTGGTGGCGACGGCCCGCGTCTCGGCCCTGCTGGACGAAGCCCAGGCGCTGGAGCACGCGCCAGGCAAGGCCGCGTCGGCAAAGCGCCATGGTGTTGATGATGGCGCCACGCCCGCCGTGGACATTGCGCACCTGACCTTCGCTTACGTGGAAAACCAGCCCGTGCTGCACGACCTGTCTCTGACCATTCCCCAGGGCGCCTTCTTCGGCATCGTCGGCCATACGGGCAGCGGCAAATCGACCTTGCTGTCCCTGCTGCTGCGCTTTTATCCCGTCTCGCAGGGCAGCATCGCCATCAATGGCATCGCCCTCGACAGCATCGACAATGAGCACTTCCGCGCCGACGTGGGCCTGGTGCCGCAAGACCCGTTCCTGCTGGCCGCTTCGGCACGCGAAAACATCGACATGGGCCGCGGCTACACGCAGGCGCAGATTGAGACGGCCGCGCGCGCCGCGCATGCGCACGACTTCATTGCCGCGCTGGAATACGGCTACGACACGCCGCTGGGCGAAGGCGGCTCGCGTTTGTCGTCGGGGCAGAAGCAGCTGATCGCCATCGCCCGCGCGCTGGCCGGCCAGCCGCGCATCTTGCTGCTCGACGAAGCGACCTCGCGCATCGATAGCCAGACGGAGCAGATCGTGCAGATGGCGCTCAAGGAATTGCGCGGCAAGGTCACCATCATCGCCATCGCGCACCGCTTGTCGACCATCCGCGACGCCGACCAGATCATCGTGCTCAACCATGGCCGCATCACGGAAGCCGGTCCGCACGATGCACTGATGCAGATCGACGGCGGCTTGTATCAGCGGCTGTATCTGCTGCAGCAACTGGCGCAATGATGTGTGCATTTCCGCAAATTTCTGCGTCCCGCGTGATATTTCTTGATTGCAACAGAATATAATCTTTTCAGATAGTAGGTCATGGCGGGGGCGGGAAGTTGGCAGGCAGAGAGAAACGGACATCATGGCGAAAGGCGCACTGGCTGCTGGCACTGGCCTGCGCGCTGCCGCCCGCCGCCAGCGCGCAAGAGGTGTCTGTGCAGCAGCACATCGACGCCGTGCGCGAAGATGGCCGTTTCATGCCCGAGCGCGCCCTGCTGCGCCTGCAAGAGGTGGAGGCGCAGGCGCGCAGCGCGCCCTTGCCCGTGCGCGCCGAATTCCTCACCCAGCTGAGCAACGCCCGCATGCGCCTGGGACAACACGACATCGCCATGCAGCTGGCCGAAGAACTGATCGCCGACGCGCGCCAGCACAGCAACGACGTGGCGCTGGCCAATGGCATGCTCAGCAAGGCCTACATCACGTTTGCCCTGAACGAGCGCCGCGCCTCGCACCTGCTGGCCTTTGAAGCGGAACGCATCGCCAACCGCACGCAGAACTTGCCCGTGCGCGTGCAGGCGACCATCAGCGCGGGCCAGTCGTGGGCCGAGGAAGGCAACTTCCCGTTCGCGCTGGCCAAATTGCAGGCCGCCGTCGACCTGGCGCGCCAGAGCGATTCCCCTTCCAGCCTGGCCGCCGCCCTGAATGCCCTCACCTTGCTGTACACACAGATGCGCGAGTACGACAAAGGGTTCCAGGTGCTCGATGAATTGCTGGCCGTATCAAGCACCATGGCGTCACCGGGGCGCATGGCACAGGCGAAGAATACGGAATACGGGCTGGCGCTCGACGCGCAGCAGCCGCAGCGGGGCCAGCGCGCGCTGCTGGCGGCCCTGGCGCTGGAACGCCAGCTGGGCGCGAAAGGCATGCTGGCCGTCACCCTCGTCAACCTGTCGGACAGTTATCTGAAGGAAAACGACTACGCGCGCACCTTGCGCTACGCCAATGAAGCCATCACGGCGGCGCGCCTGCTCAACAACGAACAGGTGGAGGCAACGGCACGCCTGAACATCGGCCAGGCGCTGATCGGCCAGGGGCGCCTGCTGGAAGGCAAGCAAAGCGTGGCGACGGGGCTGGCCTACTACGAGCGCACGGCCAACCAGCCGGACATGCAGGCGTTCTGGCTGGAATACGGCATGGCGCTGGAAAAGGCGGGCGACATGCGCGGCGCCGTGACGGCGTATCACCGCGAGCGGAGCATTTCCAACCAGCTGTTCGAGAAACAGCGGCAAAAAGCCGTGTACGAATTGCAAGAAAAATATGCGGCGGAAAAGAAACAGCGCCAGATCGAGCTGCTCAGCCGCGAAAACCAGATCAAGAGCGCGGAAATCGACAACCGCCGCCTGCAACAGCGCGTGTGGTGGCTGCTGGCGCTGGTGCTGGCCATGGCTTCCGTCATCGTCGGCTTGCTGTACCGCAAGGCGCACCATGCGAACGTGCAGCTGAAAGTGAAGAACCAGGAACTCAAGCGCCAGAGCTCGCGCGACCCGCTGACGGCCCTGTACAACCGCCGCCACTTCCAGGAATTCATGCGCAGCCATGCCGGCAAGCCACTGCAGGCATACGCCGGCGCCGAGGTGGTCGGCGCGCTGTTCCTGCTCGATGTCGACCATTTCAAGCACATCAACGACCGCCATGGCCATGCGGCGGGCGACCTGGTACTCACCTGTATCGCCGAAACCCTGCACGAGGTGCTGCGCGAAACGGACATGATCGTGCGCTGGGGCGGTGAAGAATTCCTCGCCTTCCTGCCCGCCGTCACACGCGATAGTCTCGACGATATCGCGCGGCGCATCCTGCATGGCGTCGCCGCGCAGGCCATCGACTACCAGGGAAAAACCATCAAGGTGCAGGTGTCCGTAGGCTTCGCGCCGTATCCGCTGGCGCCGCTGGGCCAACCGTTGAACTGGGAACGCAGCGTCAACCTGATCGACATGGCGCTGTACCTGGCCAAGGCGCACGGACGCAACCGGGCGTATGGCTTGCGCGGTTTTCAGAACGTGGAACGCACGACGCTGGAAGCGGTGGAACAGGACCTGGAACGCGCGTGGCGCGACGGCTTTGTCGATTTGAGCGTGGTATTGGGGGGAGCGGACGAGACGGACAGTGCTGGAACAGGGATGGCGGCGCGTGGCAGTCATGCTGGCGCCAGCAACGACTTCGGGACAGCGGCCACCAGCTGACCGCCGCTGCCGGGGCCAGGCCGGTAGCACCGGCCTGTCATGTGATTATTTGTGTGCGGCGTCCTGGATCTTTTCGCCGGCTTTTTCCACTTTCTGGCCGACGGCATCGGCCGCTTCGGTCATCTTCTTGTCGGCGTCGGCAGCAATCTGATCGATCTTGGCACCCGTTTCGGAAGCGGCTTGGCTGACAGCAGCATCGGCTTTCCCAGCGGCGGCCTTGATGTCGGCTTCTGCCTTGGCGGCGGCGGCATCGATTTGCTGGCCCGCTTGCTCGGCAGGACCGGCAGCAACATCTTCCTTCTTCTGGCAAGCGGCCAGCGCCACAACGATCATTCCGGCGGCGCACAATGTCATCAGATTTTTGCTTACTTTCATGATATTCCCTTTCATTATTATCAAAAGACACAGATCAGTTCGCAATATACACCTGGATAAAAATTTCTAGTGTTCGCTAACGCACATAAAAACACGCTCCGTAGCGCATTTGCAAGCAATAATATCTTGATATGTTTTAATGCGCCGCCCGGGTGGCAGGCAGCTGGTAGCCATCCGTCAACGTGTGCAGGAAGACGATCACATCGGCGATTTCCCCTTCGTTCAGCGCAGGCGCCTGGCCCGGCCGGCGGTCGAACGGCGCCGCCACATTCACGTTCGCCTGCAGGCCGGGCGGCAGATCGTCGTATTTTTTCACCTTGCCATTCTTGTCTTTCGGATACCATTTTTGCGGTGCCGTGTCGCGCTGCACGTAAAAACGCAGCACCTGCTCCAGGCTGGTAAAGCTGCCGTTATGGAAAAACACCTTGCGCAGCGCGACGTTGCGCAAGGACGGCGTCTTGAAGCTGCCGCAGTATTGCCTGTGCTGCGTCAAATCGGTCCGCTCCGGGCCGCACAGCCCCAGGTCGAAAAACGCCGGATCGGCATTGGCCGGCAGCTTGCCGTTGCGCGGCACGCCGATATTGATCAAACCGTAGTCGGTAAATTGCGGAAAGGCGCCGCCGGACGTCACCTGGCTGATATGGCAGGAAGCGCAATTGCCCTTGTTTTCATCGTTGAACAGGGCCAGGCCGCGCGCTTCCTGCTGACTCAAGATGGCCTGCTTGCGCAAGACGGCGTCGTATTTGCTCGTGTAGGGATAGAAATCGGCCGGGCTTTCCTGGAACACTTCCAGCGACATCAGCGCCCAGCGCAGCGCCTGGCCGGGCTGCTCGAAGATGTCTTCGCCATACGTCTGGCGAAACTGCGCCGCCAGCGGTCCAGCCTGCAATTTGGCGACCACCGCAGCTGCATCGCGATTGCCCATCTCGCGCGCTGCCAACAGCGGCGCCAGCGCCTGTTCGTGGCCGGACTGAGCGCGGCCATCCCAATTGCGCCCGCCCGTCGGCCCTGCGTCGACGCTATCGTCGCCATCGTCATCGTGATAATGCTCGCTAAAGGCGGGCGCATTCTGGATATAGCGCAGCGATGGTGCAGCGCGCGTGCCCGCATCCTTCAGCTCCGGGCCGCCCAGCTGTACCGCCAGCGCGTTCGGCGGGCCGTACGCGTGCTCGGGGCTGTGGCAGCTGGCACACGACATTTTCCCCGACACGGACAGGCTGGGTTCAAAAAACATGGCGCGCCCCATCGCCGTCATCTGGGCCACCGAAGGCTGGCGTTTCAGGGTCGGCGCATAGGCGCCTGCCAGATAGGCCGGCCCGGCAACGGCTTCTTTCGACGGTGCAGGTTGGCAGGCGGCCAGCAAGCAGGCAGCTGTTATGGCCGCGAGCGGCAAGGAGAGCGTCAATTTCATCATGGGGTGGCAGCGTAGCAACACCATATGACCGCTGCGTGACAAAACCCTGTGAAAACTCATGTATCAAATCCGTACATTACGTCATGTAACAGGGCCTGAGATGTCACACAGCTGACATATTCGATGCCTAGCATGCGACGTTTTCCACCCAGAAGGCATGAAAATGAAACCGCAAGCCAGAACCGCTTTACGTCCCTTACCGTTGTTATTGTCGCTGGGCCTGGCAGCCTGCGGCAGCAACTACGCCATCACGCCCAGCACCACCGGCCAGGTGATCGGCAGCTACTATGAAAATGCCCAGGTCTGCCTGGAAAGCAGCACCGCCAAGCTGACGTGCGACAGCGCTTCAAGCCCCGTGCGCACGGCTGCCGATGGCAGCTACAGCCTGGACGGCCAGGGCGCCGTGCTGGTGACGGTGGGCACGGACGCCATCGGCCACGAAGCCATCGGCGACGCAGGCAGCAAAGTCACGCAAAAACTGCTGCTGCGCGCACCAAGCGGACACAGCGCCTTTGTCAGCGCCCTGTCGACAGAATTAGTGCAGGTCATGGAGAGCAATGGCGGCGACTTTGCCGCCGCCAGCAGCAAGCTGGCCGCGCGCATCGGCGTGTCCGAAGCGAGCCTGGCGTCCGACTTCAACAAGTCCAGCGGCGATGAGCTGGCGAAACTGAAGGCGGAAAATGCCAGCGTCACGGCGCTGATCGCCAGCGCCAGCGCACAGGCGGCACCAAACGATGCCCTGGCCGCCCTGAACAACGCCCTGGCGCTGAACAACATCCAGACCATCGTCGTCATCTACGCGGAAAACCGCGGCTTCGACAATCTGTACGGCCTGTTCCCGGGCGCCAACGGCGTGCCGGGCGTCAATCCCACCTCCAGCGCGGCCTACGTGCCGCAAAAAGACTTCGACGGCAGCACCCTGCCCGTCTTGCCACCCACCTGGGGCGGCATGGCGGCGGCCGGCCAGAGCACCGTCATCACCCAGGCGCAATCGGCCAATCTGCCGAACAAGCCGTTCCAGATCGACGACGCTAACAGCCCTCTGTACATGCCGCAATCGGTCATCACGCGCGACCTGGTGCACCGTTTCTATAACAACCAGATGCAGATCAATGGCGGCGCCAACGACAGGTTCGCGGCCTATTCCGATGCCGGCGGCCTGGCCATGGGCTATTACGACGGCAGCAAGATGCAGTTGTGGGACATCGCCAAGCAATATGCGCTGGCCGACAACCTGTTCATCGGCGCCTTCGGCGGCTCCTTCCTGACGCACCAGTACCTGATCTGCGCCTGCGCACCCACCTACCCGAACGCCGACACCTCGGTAGCCAAGGCTTCCATCGCCAAGATCGACGTCGATGCCAAGGGCAACTTCGTGCGCCTGACGCCGTCCGCCACGGCACCAAACACGGTATTGAATGGCGCGCCCGCCTACGCCAATGATGGCGCGCTGACGCCAGCCGACAGCACGGGCATGTTCTACGCCGTCAACACCATGCAGCCGCCATTCCAGCCTAGCAGCAATGCCCCGGCCGCCAGCGACGCCAGCAAGCAGTATGCCGACACCAGCAAGGCCTCCACCTTGCCGCAGCAAACGCAAACGAATATCGGCGACTTACTCTCAAGCAAGAACATCGACTGGGCATGGTATGCGGGCGCCTGGAAAGATACGACGGCCCTGGCCACGGCCAGCGCGCGCGCCAGCAGTTTCCCCAGCCCGCCGAACTTCCAGTTCCACCACCAGCCGTTCAATTACTTTGCCAGCATGGACCCGGTGAAGTCGCCCGCCTACCGCGCCGCCCACCTGCGCGACTTCGACAGCCAGTTCATGAGCGACGCCAGCGCCGGCAAGCTGCCCGCAGTGACCTTCTACAAGCCGCAGGGTAATTTGAACCAGCACGCGGGCTATGCCAGCGTGGCCGATGGCGACGCGCATATCGCCAGCGTCATCGCCCAGCTGAAAAAGAGCCCGCAATGGAAGAACATGCTGGTCATCGTCACCTACGATGAGAACGGCGGCTTTTACGATCATGCCGCGCCGCCCAAGGGCGACCGCTGGGGTCCTGGCACGCGCGTGCCGGCGATCCTCGTCTCGCCCTACGTGAAAAAGGGCTTGGTTGATCATACGCAATACGATTCGGCCTCGATCCTGCGCGCCATCACGCACCGCTTCTCGCTGCCCGTGCTGGACGGCTTGACGCTGCGCGACAAGGCACTGGTGGCCAATGGCGGCAAGGCCATGGGCGACTTCAGCGCGGCGCTGGCGCTGGTGCCGCAAGAGTAGCCGTCGATTAAGATGGCAACACGACGCCCGCCCGGCTTGGCCGCAGCGGGCGTTTTTATCTGCGCTACTGGTTTGGCACCGGGACCGGGACCGGGGCAGCGTCCAGCAGCGAACGCTCGAGCAATTGCGACAGCGACGCGCGCAGCACCTGCGTGCGCGCCGCCAGTTCCGGCCGCTTGTAGCGCTCGGCGGCGATCAGACTGCTTTCCAGGCAGACCCGCTCCGACCTGGCCAGGCAGGCGTCGGCCATGTCGAGCTGGGCACTGGCCTGCGCCACTTTCACCCTGGCATCGAGTTCCAGGCTATCGGCATCATCGCCCCAGCGCTTCACATACGCGGCAAGGCGCGTGGCGGCCACATCGGGCGTGCGCGCATCGAGCGCCTGATTGACGCCTGCCTGCGCTGCGCCCCAGGCTTGCTCCCGCTGTTGTTGCTTGTCGCAGGCCGCCGCTGACTTGCTAATGCTCGCCTGCAAGCGCTTGAGTTGCGCCGCCGGTGCCTTGGCACTTTTCAACACCGCCAGCGCGCTGCGCGCCGCATCGAGGTCGCACTGGGCCGCCAGCGCAGTGGCGGCCTCGACCTGTTCGGCCACGCTGGCCGGCTTGTCGTGGGGCTTGTTGAAGAACCAGATGCCGGTCAACACGACTACCGCCGCGATCCAGGTGCGCAGGCGCACGGGCGGACGCGGCGGCGGCACCGAGCCCCTGGCCACGGGCTTGGCCGGCGGCGCCTTCGCTGGTGGCGGTGGAGGAGCAGGTGCTACAGGTGCTACAAGTGCTGGCTGGAGGACTGGCGCTGGCTTGGCTGCGGGAGCAGGTGTGGGTGGCGGC
This sequence comes from Janthinobacterium woesei, assembly GCF_051380875.1. Classification (NCBI taxonomy): domain Bacteria; kingdom Pseudomonadati; phylum Pseudomonadota; class Betaproteobacteria; order Burkholderiales; family Oxalobacteraceae; genus Janthinobacterium; species Janthinobacterium woesei. The sequence goes on along the minus strand of NZ_JBNYXW010000011.1, from coordinate 141,750 downwards.
ATGCGCGGCACCGGCGCAGGCTGTGGCGTAACGACCTGTGGCGGCACTACTTTCTGCAAAACAATTGATTCAGCCACCTGGCGCGCGCCGCAAAACGGGCAATGCGCCACGCGCAGCGGCAAGAACCGGCCGCAAGCGGCGTTGAGACAAACTTCATTCACTGTTTCAAGCACGTTCCAACCTTTTCCTGGATTCACTCTGCTGCATTCTGCCGCAATATTACCCTACGCCGCAGCAGCCACGGCGCGCCCGCGCTGTCATCGGCCCCCTTGATACCGATCAAAAGGCATCCGCCATCACGGCCTAAGCTGGAGACACAGGCAACAGACAAGGAGAGTGCCATGTCAGCCCATCTCATCATCGAAGACGGCCAGCCCTGGTGGTGGGACAGCGCCGATATCTGGATCGTGCCAGGCAACGATCCGAACGGCGCGCCGGGTGCGCCCATCGCCGGCACCAGCAACTATCTGTGGGGCCGCGTGCACAATACAGGGCGCAGCGCAGCGAACGGCGTGCGCGTGGATTTCTACTGGGCCGATCCCTCGGGCCAGATCGCCGTCGGCGCCGCTACGGCCATCGGCTCCGCATTTGCCGACCTGGCGCCGGGCGCCACGCAGGAAGTGCTATGCCTGGTTCCCTGGGTGCCCGTCATCGTCAATGGCGGCCATGAATGCCTGCTGGCAGTGGCCCACGGTGCTGGCGATATCAACCCGCTACCCGATCCCCTGCCGAACGGTTTCCCCTTCCAGCCCCTGCAGCACGAGCAGATTGCCCAGCGCAATGTCACCGTGGTACTGGCGGCACGGCGCGCGCAATTGCTGGCCATCACGGTCGCGGCCCTGCCTCGCACAGCAAGCAAGGTTGAAGTACAACTCGATTACGGCGGCGAGCTGCCGGCCCGCTTGCTGGCCACATTGGGTCTGGACAAATGGCAGCCGGCAAAAGAGGTGCGGCTGCAAGCGGGCCTGGCGCGTACGTCCCATTGTGACGGCGATGCTCCCGGTGAGCAAAAGCTGGCACTGGACGTGCCGCGTGGCCAGGCGCAGGCCGTGTACCTGAGCCTGCGCGCCGATGCCTTGCCAGCACGCCACTATGCGCTGCTGCGCGTGCTGGAAACGTGCGATGGCAAGGTACTGGGCGGCGTCACGTATGTCGTCATTGATCAGGATCAAGAGAAAGATAGAGAACAGAAGCAGCATAGCCCCGAGGAGCAAGCATCATGAGCGACACGCCCATGCAAGTGTTGACGCGGCCATTCGCGATCGAACCCGTCACCAATATCATGCTGCCAGACGGCATCTTCGACAATGCCATCTATGGTTTGCGCATCGCCGCCCACGTCACGAACATGTCGAGCAGCGCGCTGACGAATGTCACGGTGTACCTGGAAAGCGTGGGCGACCCCGGCATCGTGCCCGTGGCCCGCACCTTCTTCTTTGCCAGCGTCCCTGCCGGCGCGGCCATGCTGGTGATGTGGGACGCCGACTTCCAGCATGCGGCGCCCGGCAAGCGCCTGGTCAGCTTCGTTGCCAAGGCCGACGGCCACACGCCGCGCCGCTCGATCCAGCAAATCTTCGTTTCACAGACGCGCTTTGACAGCGCCACCAATACGTACACCTGCACGGTGGAGGAAGGCACTTTGGCGCTGTCCAAGCCGCAGGGCCACCTGCCCGGCAAACGCTGGGGCAGCACGGGCGGTGGCAGTCAAGGTGGGGACAATGCGTGCCGCTGCCCGCCTGGCCTGGGGCCGATCGTGCCGACCGGCATGACCTTGGTGTGGACGCCGAATCCTGCCTATGCAGGAACGCATGGCGAACTGCCATTTTCCGATCCGTGGTGGAAAATTCTCGCCATCATCATCGCCATCATCGCCGCGCTGGTGGCCATCATTGCCGCCGCGCTCGGTTCCGGCAAGGCCAGTTTCAGCGCAGGCGGCAGCTTCGAGGAAACCGATCCCAGCGTCGACTGCTGCTCGCTGGAAGGGGCAGGCTCGGGCCAACCCGAATTCACGGTGGCGGGCGTGGCTTCGGCCATCGCATCGGGCGCCATCGCCGTCGCCTGTTCCGACGTGGCCGACCCATTCTGGCGTGGCCAGGAAGCAACACCACCGGCTGCCGGCGAACTGACCCTGGCCGAGCGCGTGGTGGCACGATGGGTCTTGCCCGAAGCACCCAATGCTGGCTTGCCCTACACGGCCGACATCAGCTGGCAGTATGAGCGTTTTACCACGGGCGCCACCTACCAGCACGCCGTGAGCGAAACGCAGGTCAACATCCATGTGGCGGGGCCGGTGGAAACAGATACGCCGGCCATCGTGCAGGCTTACGAGCCACTGTGGCTGCGCGCCAGCTTCAAGCGCGACAATGGCAATGTGTTTCGCGGCACGGAACTGTATGCCTTCGTGCTGTTCCAGGCGCCGCAGGGCCTGTATTTCGTGGAATCGCTGACCGACGACGGCCTGGGCTTCGATCCGGGCGCAAATGACGGCATCTATGCAGGCAGCCTGGACTTGAAACGGGCTTACCGCACGCTGCTGCAATACGGACAGAAGGTCTACGGCACCTGGCGCGTGTTTGTCTTCGCGCAAGACGTCAACCTGACCAAGCCAGGCACGCCGCCGGAAATCGCCGCCCAGCACATCGGCGGCATGTTCGTCGCCAGCGCCATTGAGATCACCTTCGACGACAGCCTGCCTTGCCCGCTCAAGGCGCAGGCGAATATTCTTGTCGTGTGATGGTATGGGGTCAGACCCGGCGGGTCTGCCCCCTGCTGAGGTAACGGCGGGCTTGGCAACAACGCCACGGGAAGCTATCAGCCGCTCTTAAACCTTGACAGCGTCAACCTTGGCGATCACAGTGCGCGGCACGATGTCCGTTTCCGGGCACGAGCCCATTGCATCCGAATACGCCAGCCAGCGCTGCAGGCTGTCCATGCGACGAATGGTGATGCCCTTGCCATTGATGTAGCCGATCTGCTCGAAATTGGCAGGGCTGGTGGTCAATTTCGATACCGTGGGCGCATTGTCGACCAGGCGGTCATACGCCTTGCGCGCCTTGTGCTCCCACTTGGCCAGCACGGGGTCCTCGAAACGGTTGCTTTCAAAATACACGGTGATGCTGCGGTCGTGGTTGGCAAAGCCGACGACGGCTGCGCCTTTGCGTATGGCGAGCAAGACATCGTCCTTGATGTCCGTAGCGGGAACGAACACGGCGGCACGCCCATCCGTATCAGGCCGTTCCATGGGAATATCTTGTCCAATTATGCTCATCGCGTCACGCTCTTTGTCATCGGCTGTTGGCCTGCTGTTGTTATATATGCGAGTTATCTATGCGACCGGAGCGACCGGAACCGCATGGCCGCTTCCAGCCTCGCTTTCAAGCTGTTTATCAAATAATACATTGCCGTACAGCACTACACAAGATAATCAGGGCAGCCGGCCCTACGCCAGCAGGGGAACAGCAGGGAAATGGTGGCACCTGTGGCAAGCGCTTTATAATGCTGCGTTTACTACACGCCCAACACCTTCGCACCATGACGCTTCCCGAAAATGACACCAGCCGTCTCGACGCCATCAGCGCCGCCGCCACCGAAGTGGCCGCGCAAAACGTGGCTGACCTGCTGGCCATGGCCATCTGCCACCGGCCCGACGAACCGTCGCTGATCGTTTGCGACAAGCGCAGCTGGCTCAATGTCGTGCTGACGCAAGCCTATCGCCATGCCTTGCCGGACGCCACCTTCATCGATTTCGACGAGGTCACGCCGGACGCCGTGCTGGCCGCGTTTGCCGAGATGCCGACCGGCAGCCTGGTCGTGCTGATCCAATCCACCAGCTTCCGCCTGGAAGCATTCCGCATCCGCATCGAGCTGTTCAAGCGGGGCCTGAAAGTGATCGAACACGTGCATTTGTCGCGCATGCCGGGCGTGCAAGGGCTACACTACATCGCCTCGCTGGCCTACGACCCGGCCTACTACCGGGGCGTCGGCCATGCGCTGAAGGCGCGCATCGACGGCGCCCGCCACGGCATGGTCGACAGCGGCGGCGAGCAACTGGTGTTCGCCTCGCCGTTTGAGGCGGCCAAGCTGAATATCGGCGACTACAGCGGCATGAACAATATCGGCGGCCAGTTTCCGCTGGGCGAAGTGTTTACGGAAGCGCAGGATCTCGAAGCGGTGAATGGCCGCGTGCGCATCTTTGTTTTCGGCGATACGCACTTCATGGTCAACCGTCCCGACACGCCGATCACCCTGATCATCGAAAAGGGACGCGTGACGGGCACCGAGCACGCCACGCCGGAATTTTCAGCCATGCTGGAGATCATCCGCGCCCACGAAGGCGAAGTGTGGGTGCGCGAACTGGGCTTCGGCATGAACCGCGCCTTTTCGCGCGAACAGCTGGTCAACGACATCGGCACGTATGAACGCATGTGCGGCATCCATCTGTCGCTGGGCGCCAAGCACGGCGTCTACACCAAGCCCCAGTTCAAGCGCAAGGATGCGCGCTACCACGTCGATATCTTTGCCGTCACCGAAGCCGTCTACCTGGACGACGAGCGCGTGTATGCGGATGGCGCGTGGACAGTGGAACCGGTCGCCTTCAACTAAAAAAGCCCGCCGCCGCCAGCTCGCGGTCCCACGGCGGCACGGGCTGGTATTCGGCCACCAGGAAATCGATCAGCGCGCGCACCTTGGGCGATGGCTGGCGGCTGGCCGGATACAGGGCGCTCAAATGATTGAGCGGCAGGTCCCAGTCGGACAGCACCGGCAGCAAGCTGCCATCGAGCAGATTGCGCCAGGCGAGAAACGTGGTGCTGTAGACGATGCCCAGCCCCCGCTGCGCCGCCTGGTGCAGCACCAGGCCATTATTCGCCGTAAAACCCGCCTGCACGCGCACGCTCATTTCTTCCCGCCCTTCTCCTTCGCCCCGCTGGAAATGCCAGTTCGTGCCATCGGTCAGGTGGCTGAAATGCAGACACTGGTGCTGCAATAACTCCTGCGGCGTCTGCGGCATGCCCCATTGCGCCAGATAGGCGGGACTGGCGCATAGCACGGCGCGGCACGGCGCCAGCGGGCGCATGGCCAGCGCGCTGCTGTCCGGAATGCCGCCCACGCGGATGGTCAAGTCAAAACCGTGGCGTATCGGGTCGAGCAAGGCATCGTCGACAAACAGTTCGGCCTGCACCTCGCGGTGCAGCAAGCTGAAACGGGCGACGGCATCGGCCAGCCAGGCGCTGCCAAAACTCGATGGCGCCTGGATGCGCAGCGGCCCGGCCAATCCGCTACCGGCCTGCGCCACGTGCGCCACCATGCGCGCAGCTTCCTGCGCCTGGCTGACGGTGGCCATGCACGGCGCCAGGTAGGCACGGCCCGCGTCCGTCAGGCTCACTTCGCGCGTGGAGCGGTGCAGCAGGCGCGCGTTCAAGCGCTCTTCGAGCTGCATGATGGTCTTGCTGACCATGGCGCGCGTCAGGCCCAGGCGCTGGCCAGCGGCAGTAAAACTGCGCTGGCGGGCCACCTCGACAAAAATTTCCATCGCTTTCAATTGATCCATGTCAAAGATTGTCTTCGTTTTGACGACAATCTGTCAACCGCCGGGCGATTGTTTGCCCGCCGCCCCCGTCCTACAATGGCACCTTCTACCTTACTCTGGAGCCGCCGCCATGCTAAATAAATCACAACAAGAACAGTACCAACGCGACGGCTACATCATCCTGCCCGGCTTCAAGGGTGCGGACGAAATCGCTGTCCTGCGCGCGCGCGCCGAGCAGATTGTCAACGAATTCGATCCCAGCCAGAGTCAATCCATCTTCACCACGCGCGACCAGGCGAAGAACACCAACGATTATTTCCTTGCCTCCGACAACACCATCCGCTGCTTTTTTGAAGAAGAAGCATTTGGCGCGGATGGCCAGCTGAAACAGGCCAAGTCCCTGTCGATCAACAAGATCGGCCACGCCATGCATGACCTGGACCCCGTCTTCCGTGCTTTTTCGGCCGATCCGAAACTGGCCGAAGTGGCGCGCGACTTGGGCCTGGCAGACGCACAGGTGTGGCAATCGATGTACATTTTCAAGCAGCCCGGCATCGGCGGCGAAGTACGCTGGCACCAGGACGCCACGTATTTTGAAACCACGCCCATCAGCGTGACCACCTTCTGGTTCGCGCTGGAAGACGCCACCCTGGACAACGGCTGCCTGTGGGCGGAACCGGGCGGCCACCGCGGCCCCCTGCGCGAACGCTTCATCCGCAACGGCGACGCCGTGCGCGTGGAAAAACTCGACGCCATGCCGTGGCCTGACGACAGCACGGCCGTGCCTTTGGAAGTCAAGGCCGGCGCCCTGGTCTGCTTCCACGGCTTGCTGCCCCACTACAGCGCGCCGAACCGCTCGCCCGTCTCGCGCCATGCCTACACCCTGCACGCCACCGACGGCCAGACCGAGTATGCAGCGCACAACTGGATCCAGCGCGACGCCACCTTGCCGGTGCGGGGCTTCGTCTGATGCGCATCCAGGTTTTCGCCGCCCATTGGGGCAATAACGCGCTGGCGCCCGACGTCTTCATCGACAAGGTGCTGGCGGCCGGCTTTGACGGTATCGAGATGTCGCTGCCGCTGGACGCTGCCCTGCGCCAGGAATGGACGGAGCGCATCGCCAAGGCGGGCCTGGCGCTGATCGCCGCGCAGTGGGAAACCGTCTTCCACAGCGATTTCGACCTGCACCGCGCCGCCCTGGCCGAACTGCTGGAAAACGCCTGCCTGGCGCGCCCCGTGCTGGTCAACACGCACACGGGCAAGGATTACTATACCCAGGCGCAAAACGGCGAGCTGATCGCCCTGGCCGCCGCCATCTCGGCCAGGCACGGCGTACCCATCGTGCATGAAATCCACCGCAGCCGCTTCAGCGGCCACCCGATGCTGCTCTTGCCCTACCTGGCGCAGCATCCGCAACTGCCGCTGACGGCCGACCTGTCGCACTGGTGCTGCGCCTGCGAATCCTTGCTCGATGACCAGCCGCACACGCTGGCGCAAGTGCTGCCGCTGGTGCGTCATGTGCACGCCCGCGTCGGCCATGCGCAAGGGCCGCAGGTGGCCGACTTCCGCGCGCCGGAAGCGAAGGCCGCGCTCGATGCCCACCTGGCGTGGTGGGATGCCATCGTCGAACTGCGCCGAGCCGCGGGTGCCGAACGCATGACATTTACGCCGGAATTCGGCCCCGCGCCCTACACGCAAACCCTGCCCTACACGCAGCAGCCCGTGAGCGATGCGTGGGAGCAGAACGTCGCCATGCTGCAGCTGCTGCGCGCGCGCTACCAGGACTGACCGGGCAGCGCCGGTCTGGCAAGCCGGCGCCAGCACTTGTAATTGAGTTGTAATTGAGTAGCGCGCTATATATACTCTCACCATGGATACCACCACCTCTCCCAACCCGCTGCACCAGGTGCCGCGCCTGGACAGCCAGCTATGCTTTGCCCTGTACTCGACCTCGCTCGCCATGAACAAGCTGTACCGCAAGCTCCTGCGCAAGCTGGCCCTGACGTATTCGCAATACCTGGTGATGATGGTGCTGTGGGAGCGCGACGGCCTGACGGTGTCGGAAGTGGGCGAGCGCCTGTTCCTCGACTCGGCCACGCTGACCCCCTTGCTCAAGCGCATGGAGCAATCGGGCTTGTTGACGCGCACGCGCTCCGCCAGCGACGAGCGCCAGGTAATCATTTCCCTCACGCAACAGGGCGACCAGTTGCGCCATGAAGCAGCCCTGTTGCCGGAGGCCATACTGAGGGCCAGCCACTGCAGCGTGGAACAGGTTGTGGACATGAAACAACAGCTGAACCAGTTGCGCGACAGCCTGATGAAAAGTGAGTAAAACCTTCGTTTTGCCGAGCAAAATAAGGCAGATCAGCGCTTCAGCTACCGCTGGCAAATGCAGGTACAAAATCCGCCTTTCTTTATTACAAATCGATACATAGACGCTGCCACCCTGCGTATAGAATAGTTGCCACTATTTCCTTACAACAATATTTGGGTGACCATGCGCATATCTTTCGGCTCCGTAGCCTCGTTGGCTCTCTGCTTTACCGTGTCGGCCTTCGCCGCCGAACCATTCGACGACAAGTTCCGCCAGCTCGAAGAATTGCTGCCCACCCCGAATACCTACCGCACCGCTTCCGGCGCGCCGGGCCACGCCTACTGGCAGCAGCGTGCCGACTACACGATCCGCGCCACGCTGGACGAAGCCAGACGCGAGATCGATGGCAGCGGCACCATCACCTACCATAACCAGTCGCCCGACACCCTGGGCTACCTGTGGGTGCAGCTGGACCAGAACATCTACAAGCCCGATTCCGACGCGCGCCGCATGACCACGGCGCCGTCGCGCCAGGCCTGGGCCAAGACGGGCGAAGACAGCATGAAGTTCGAAGGCTTGCGCGGCATGCTGGCGCGCGGCGACTTCCAAGGCGGCTTCAATATTCGCGCATTGAAAAGTGCGGATGGCCAGCCCCTGAAATACGTTATCAACCGCACCATGATGCGCATCGACCTGCCGCAGCCATTGAAACCTGGCCAGGACTTTGTTTTCCAGATCGACTGGGATTACCGCATCAACGAACAGAAGGTACTGGGCGGGCGCGCCGGCTACGAGTATTTCGAAGAGGACAAGAACGCCCTGTTCGAAGTGGCGCAGTGGTTCCCGCGCATGGCCGCCTATTACGACGCCGCCGGCTGGCAGCACAAGCAGTTCCTCGGCTCGGGCGAATTCACGCTAGAGTTCGGCGACTACGACGTGCAGCTGACGGTGCCGGCCGACCATATCATCGCCGCCACGGGCGAACTGCAAAACCCGCAAGACGTGCTGACGGCCGCACAGCGCGAGCGCCTGGAAAAAGCCCGCAGCAGCGACAAGCCAGTCATCATCGTCACGCAAAAAGAGGCCGAAGCGGCCGAAAAATCGGTCAGCCGCGCGCAAAAGACCTGGCACTTCAAGGCCACCAATGTGCGCGACTTTGCCTGGGCTTCGAGCCGCAAATTCATCTGGGATGCGCAGGGCTACAGCAAGGGCGGCAGCAAGCTGATGGCCATGTCCTACTACCCGAAGGAAGGCAATCCGCTGTGGGAAAAATACAGCACGCAAGCCATCGTGCACACCATCGAGCAGTACAACAAGTACAGCATCGACTACCCGTATCCGACGGCCATTTCCGTCAACGGCCCCGTGGGCGGCATGGAGTATCCGATGATCTCCTTCAATGGCCCGCGCCCGGTAAAAGACAAGAAGACGGGCGCGCTGACCTATTCCAAGCGCACCAAGTATGGCTTGATCGGCGTCATCATCCACGAGGTGGGACATAACTACTACCCGATGATCATCAACTCGGACGAGCGCCAGTGGACCTGGATGGACGAAGGCCTGAACACCTTCGTGCAATACCTGGCGCAGCAGGCGTGGGAAGAAAACTACCCGGCCTCGCGCGGCGAACCACGCGACATCGTCGACTACATGCGTAGCGGCGACCAGGTACCCATCATGACCAATTCCGAGTCCTTGCTGCAGTTCGGTAACAACGCCTACGCCAAGCCGGCGGCGGGCCTGAACATCCTGCGCGAGACCATCCTCGGGCGCGAGCTGTTCGACTACGCCTTCAAGCAATATGCGCAGCGCTGGAAGTTCAAGCGCCCCACGCCGGCGGACTTTTTCCGCACCATGGAAGACGCTTCCGGCACGGACCTGGACTGGTTCTGGCGCGGCTGGTTTTATACCACCGACCCGGTTGACATCAGCATCGACGGCATCACCGAATATGGCGTGAGCAGCAAGAACCCGGAAACGGAAAAATCCTGGAAAAAAGCCCAGAAAAGCGCCCAGCCGGAGTCCGTCACGGACCGCGCCAACAAGGGCATGCCGCGCCGTGTCGATGCGCACCCGGAGCTGAAGGATTTCTACAACCAGCACGACGATTTCACGGTGACCAACAAGGATCGCAACAGCTACGCCGAAGCACTGGCCGGCCTGGAGCCGTGGGAGAAAGACTTGCTGAAACAGGGCAAGCATCTGTACCTGGTCGACCTGTCGAATGTGGGCGGCATGGTGATGCCCCTGATCCTCGAAATCGAACTCAAGAGCGGCAAGAAATACGTCGAGCGCGTGCCGGCCGAAGTATGGCGCTACTCGCCGAAGAAAATCACCAAGGTCGTCATTACGGATGAACCGATGGTGGGCCTGGTGCAGGACCCGTACTGGGAGACGGCCGACATCGACACCAGCAACAACGCCTGGCCGCGCAAGATCACGCCGTCGCGCCTGGAACTGTTCAAGAGCGAGAAGTCGACCAAGGATAACCTGATGCACGATTTCAATACGCCCCTGAAGGGCAAGGGCGGCACGCCAGCCAGGGATGAGCAAGCGTGACGCCCTGGCGCTCGCTCGCGGCAAGCCTGCTGACATGCGCCAGCATGGCGGCCAGTGCGCACAATTTCCACATGGGCATCGCCGACATCAGCTATAACGCTGCCAGCGGCAGCACGGAAGTGGTGCACACCTACACGGGCCACGACGTCGAGGCGCTGCTGACGCAGCTGTACCAGCGCCAGTTCGACCTGGGCCAGGAAAGCAGCGAAGCGGCCTTGCGCCGCTACGTCGACAAACAGTTTTACATCGTGGGGCCAGCCGGCAAGCGCTTGCGCCTGAACTGGGTCGGCATGAAGGTCAACGCCGATAACGTGGTGATCTTCCAGGAGATCGAACGCACGCGCCTGGCTCCCGCCACGCGCATCCACAACCAGTTGCTGATCGACTTCCTGCCCAGCCAGAGAAATACCCTCAACGTGCAGGACGGCGGCAAGATCCAGACGCTGTTTTTTGACAGCAGGAATGCGGAACTGCCGATCAGGTAAAGCAAGGATTTGGACCCGACAAGAAGAATTCCTATCAGACACAACACAGGAATCGCCGCGAAGTCGTAGAATGCCAGGCTGGATAAACTGATACAGGCCGCATACCGGCCGGACCGCCATGAGCACTTCCGCACCGATCTTTACCGACCCGTCCCGCGTCAAGCACGCCTTGCGCGACGACGGCTATGCCGTCTTGCGCCCGCAGGACGTGGCCACGCTGGCCGGCTGCCCTTTGGCGGCGTTGCGCGCGCTCGAAGGCAGCTGGAACACGCTGGCGCTCGACAATTACCTGAAGGATGGCGGCCGCTATCGCCGCCGGCGCCACTCCTGCTTCGTACAGGATGGCACCAGCCTGACGCAGACGGCGCACCGCCCCCATTGGCAGCCGGTCGAATACAACGCCCTGCACGGCGGCATGCATCGCCTGTTCGAGCCGATCGAGCCGGCCATCGTGGCGCAAGCGGCCTGGCAGCAGTTGATTCGCGCGCTGGGCGACGCCTGTTCTGCGGTGAAGGGACAACAGCCATGGTTCATCGAGGCGCACCAGTTCCGCATCGACACCACCGATGGCATCGGCCGCCCCACGCCGGAAGGCGCGCACCGCGATGGCGTCGATTTCGTCGCCGTGCTGCTGATAGGGCGCGAGCAGATCAAGGGCGGCGAGACGCGCATCTTCGAGGCAGACGGTCCCAACGGCAAGCGTTTTACGCTGACCGAGCCGTGGTCGCTGCTGCTGCTCGACGATGCGACCGTGATCCACGAGTCGACGCCGATCCAGCCCGTCGGCGCGCATGGGCACCGCGACACGCTGGTGCTGACCTACCGTGCCGGTCAATTCCAGGGCGAAAATTAACAGGCGGCCACAGCATTCCCTGTGGCCAAAATAGTTACTTGGAAGTTACTTTTACAGACCTAAATCCGATATAGTCATAGGATGTCGATATTGCGCGCCCGCTGTGCCCAGCATCACCACAATGAAATTCTAGGAGAGGTCTGTGGACTCCATCAATCAAATCAAGCCTGACGAAATCGAGATCCTGATCGTCGAGGATAGCCCGACCCAGGCGGAACGCTTGCGGCGCCTGATCCAGTCCCTGCACTACAACGCGCGCGTGGCAGCGAATGGCCAACTGGCCCTGGCTGCCATCCGCGAACGCAAGCCGCACCTGGTGCTATCCGATATCGTCATGCCGGAAATGAATGGTTACGACCTGTGCCGCGCCATCAAGTCCGACCCGACGCTGCGCGACATTCCCGTGATCCTGGTCACCTCGCTCAACGACCCGAAGGACATCATCCGCGGCATCGAATGCGGCGCCGATAATTTCATCCGCAAGCCGTATGCGGAAGACTATCTGCTCAACCGCATCAGCCACATGCTGATGAACCAGAAGCTGCGCAAGAACCAGAATGTGGAAATCGGCATCGCGCTGTACCTGGGCGACCAGAAGCATTTCATCAATGCGGAACGCCAGCAAATCCTCGATTTGCTGATCTCCACCTATGAACAGGCGGTACAGGTCAACGGCGAACTGCAGGCGCGCGAACGCCAGGTGATCGAGCTGAACATGCGCCTGGCGCACCACGCGGCCGAACTGGAAACCATCAACCGCGAAATCGCCCTGAAAAACCTGGAACTGGCCGAGGCGAGCCGCATGAAGTCGGCCTTCATCGCCAACATGTCGCATGAACTGCGCACGCCGCTGAACGCCATCATCGGGTTTACCGGCGCGCTGCTGATGAAACTGCCCGGCCCGCTGACGGCCGAGCAGGACAAGCAACTCAATACCATCCGCGCCAGCGCGCGCCATCTGCTCTCATTGATCAACGACATCCTCGACGTGGCCAAGATCGAGGCGGGCAAGCTGACCCTGTCGATCGAAGCCGTGCACTGCCAGGAGCTGATGGCGGAAGTGGCCGATACCCTGCGTCCCCTGGCCCAGCAAAAAGGCCTGGCACTGGAAATAGAACTGGGCGAACTGGGAAAACCGGGCCAGGCGCCCGTGGTGATCAACACGGACCGCCGTGCGCTCACGCAAATCCTGATCAACCTGCTCAACAATGCCATCAAGTTCACGGAACAGGGCACGGTGCGCATCGGCCTGGCCCAGCGCGGCGAAGGCAACGTGCAGGTGACGGAAATGAGCATCGCCGACAGCGGCGCAGGCATCAAGGAAGAAGACCAGGCCAAGCTGTTCCAGGCCTTCTCGCAGCTCGATTCCACTTCCACGCGCCACGTGGAGGGCGCGGGACTGGGCCTGTACCTGTGCCAAAACCTGGCCAACGCCATCGGCGGCACCTTGTACTTCAACAGCGACTACGGCTCCGGCAGCACGTTTACGCTAGCCCTGCGCAGCAAATCCTGAGCCGCTATGCAGCGCAGCATGTCATTTTCACATCCCGAATAAATCGACACCGTAGTTCTACTGTATTGCACTGCACCATTTTTCGCGCTATAGTAGAACTGTCTCCTCCAATTCGTTCTCCGAACATTGGATTCAGCCCGCGCCGCAAGGTATGCGGGCTTTTTTTTGTCTGGTGGCGCCTGAGCAAACTTGCACCAAAATATCTCCCCTTCAATAACTAAATCAAACGATTGAGTTATATCAAACGCTTGAGATATGTGTTTAAATCTCCGGCATGATTGAAAAAACATCTCCCCCAACCGCCCCGGCCGACGATGGGCGCAAGCCCCGCTCGGATGGCGAGCAGTCGCGCGAGCGCCTGCTCCATAGCGCCATCCGCCTGTTTGCCGAACAAGGCTACGCCAAGACGTCCACGCGCGAATTGGCGCAGGCGGCCGGCACGAATGCGGCTGCCATCCGCTATTATTTTGGCGACAAGGCGGGCCTGTACCGCGCCGCCTTCGCCCAGCAATCGTCGAACCCGCAAGACAATATCGCCCTGTACGACCAGCCCCATTTCAGTCTGCGCCAAAGCCTGGACGGTTTTTATGCGCAACTGCTCGCCCCCATACAGCAGGGAGAGATCGCACGCGACTGCATGCGCCTGTGGTGCCGCGAAATGCTCGAACCGACGGGACTGTGGGCACGCGAGATCGACCAGAACAGCCGCCCAGAGCACGAAGCGCTCACGCGTGTGCTGGCGCGCCACTTGGGGGCGCCCGACAATAGCGACGACATGCACCGCCTGGCGTTCTCCATCGCCTCGCTGGCCTTGCAGCACATGGTCGGCGCCGAGGTGCTGCAGACACTGCGTCCCCAATTGCTGGAAACGCCGCACGCCATCAATACCTGGCTGGCGCGCATGACCGATTACGCGCTGGCCATGGCCGAGGTGGAACGCCAGCGCCTCGCCCGCCCTTCATCAACCGATACCGCTTAACGACAAGCATAATGACAAGGACAAGCATGACGACTATTCGATGTGCCGTTCAACACACCCTGGCCGCCAGCATGCTGCTGGCACTGGGCGGCTGCGCCTTGCAGGGGCCGCCCATCGCGGTGGCCGCCAGCACGCCAGCGCAATGGCAAGCGCCCCTGCCGCACAACGGCAGCCTGACGGACCTGGCCAGCTGGTGGCAGCATCAGGGCGACGCCCTGCTGGTGACACTGATCACCGACGCCCAGCAAGTGAGTCCGACCATCGCTGCCGCACGCACGCGCATCGTGCAGTCGCGCGCGGACCGCGTGGCCAGCGGCGCCGCGCTGGCGCCCACCCTGGACGCCACGGGCAGCGTGGTGCGCACCAGCCAGCAATCGCTGCAACCGAGCGGCACCACGTCGCAGGCGGCGCTGCAGGCGTCGTGGGAAATCGACGTCTTCGGCGCCAACCGTGCCACGCGCGACGCGGCGCAGGAGCGCTACGACAGTGCGCGGGCGCAGTGGCACGACGCGCGCGTATCCGTGGCGGCCGAAGTGGCGAACCAATATTACGCCTTGCGCACATGCCAGCAATTGCAGGCGGTGGCCGAGCAGGATGCCGTCTCGCGCCGCGATTCGGCGCGCCTGACGCAGCTGAGCGCCGGCGCCGGTTTCCAGCCGCCCGCCAATGCGGCACTGGCGCGCGCCAGCGCCGCCGAAGGCGCCAGCCGCGCCATCGAACAGCGCGCCGCCTGCGACGTGGATATCAAGGCCATGGTGGCCCTGTCGGCCATGCCCGAAGACGCCCTGCGCCAGAAGCTGGCCGCCAGCCCTGCCGTCCTGCCCTCGCCCGTGGCAATTGCAGCACTGCCGGCGCAAACCCTGGCCCAGCGGCCCGACATCTACAGCGCCGAACGCGAAGTGGCAGCAGCCAGCTTTGAAGTGCGCGGCGCGCAAGCGCAGCGCTATCCGCGCCTGAGCCTTGCCGGCGCCATCGGCAAGGGCAATATTCGCAGCGGTGGCAGCAGCATGACAGCCAGCACCTGGAGCATCGGCCCGCTGGCCGTCAGCCTGCCCATCTTCGACGGCGGCACCCGCCGCGCCCAGATCGATGCGGCCACGGCGCGCTACGACGAGGCAGTGCTGAAATACCGTGCCGGCGTACGCCAGGCCGTGCGCGAAGTGGAAGAGGCACTGGTCAACCTGGCCAGCACGGACGAACGCAGCGGCCACGCGAAAACGGCGTTGGAAGGCTACCGCATCGCGTTTGTCGCTACCGAAGACCGCTACAAGAATGGCCTGGCCAGCCTGATAGAACTGGAAGACGCACGCCGCACGCGCCTGGCCGCCGAAAACACGCTGGTCAACCTGGAGCGTGAACGCAGCGCCGCCTGGGTGGCGCTGTACCGCGCCGCCGGTGGCGGCTGGAACAGCAGCGCCTCCATCGCCAACAACGCCCCCTGACGGATACAACAACATGAAAAAAATGACCTTGAAACCCATCGGATTCGCGCTCGCCACCCTCTTCGTGGCGCTAGGCGCCGGCGTTGCCCTGTATTCGCCCACCTCCACCGCCGCCGGCGACGCCAAAGACAGGAACGCCGTACAAAAACCCGCCCTGACCGTCACCACGGCCAAGCCGCAGACCGCCAGCCTGCCCATCAAGCTGAGCGCCAACGGCAACGTGGCCGCCTGGCAGGAAGCCATTATCGGCAGCGAGTCGAACGGCTTACGCCTGACAGAAGTGAGGGTCAACGTGGGCGATGTCGTGCGCGCCGGCCAGGTGCTGGCTGTGTTCTCCAACGACACGGTGAACGCCGATGTAGCGCAGGCGAAAGCGGCCGTGCTGGAAGCGCAAGCGAATGCTGCCGAAGCAGCCGCCAATGCGCAGCGCGCCCGCTCGCTGCAAAGCACAGGCGCCATCAGCGCGCAGCAGATCAGCCAATACCTGACGGCCGAACAGACGGCCAATGCTCGCATCGCATCGGCCAAGGCGCAGCTGGCAGCGCAGCAGCTGCGCCTGAAATACACGCAGGTGGCAGCGCCCGACAGCGGCATCATTTCGTCGCGTTCGGCCACCGTCGGTTCGGTGGTGGGCGCCGGCACGGAATTGTTCCGCATGATCCGCCAGGGCCGCCTTGAATGGCGCGCCGAAGTGACGGCCACCGAACTGCTGAATCTGAAACAGGGCACCCTGGCGCAGGTAAAGGCGGCCAATGGCAGCATCCTGACAGGCAAGGTGCGCATGATCGCCCCCACCGTCGATCCACAAACCCGCTCTGCCCTCGTGTATGTCGACCTGCCGGCAAGCACCGGCACGAACGCGCCGTTCAAGGCCGGCATGTACGCCAGCGGCGAATTTGAACTGGGTACCTCGAGCGCACTGACGGTGCCGCAGCAGGCAATCGCCGTGCGCGATGGCTTCAGCTATGTCTTCCGCCTCAATCCCGACCAGCGCGTCAGCCAGATCAAGGTACAACCGGGCCGGCGCCTGACGGATCGCATTGAAATCCTGGCTGGCATCACGGCCGATACCACCATCGTCATCAGCGGCGCCGGCTTCCTCAATGACGGCGATCTGGTGCGCAATGTAGCGGCACCAGTTCCTGTGGCAGTGAAAAAATAAGGAGAGGCCATGAATTTTTCCTCCCTCTCGATCAAAAACCCGATCCCGGCCATCATGCTGTTCGTACTGCTGACGCTGGCCGGCTTGCTGGCCTACAAGGCCAACCCGGTGCAGGATTTTCCCGACATCGAACTGCCCATCGTCACCGTCAGCGCGGTGCTGCCAGGCGCCGCGCCGGCCCAGCTGGAAACGGAAGTGGCGCGCAAGATCGAGGATTCCGTCGCCACCTTGCAAGGCGTCAAGAACATCTATACCAAGGTGCTCGATGGCGTGGTCACGGTGACCGTCGAATTCATCCTGGAAAAGCAGATCGCCGAAGCCGTCAACGATGTACGCGATGCCGTTGCCCGCGTCAAGGCGGACATGCCGGCCGAGCTGCGCGACCCTACCGTCACCAAGGCTTCCACTGCCGGGCGGGTGGTGCTGACCTTCATCGCCACGGCGAAACCGGGTGTCGACAATCCGCTCGATGCGCCGGACTTGTCCTGGTTTGTCGACAATACGGTGGCCAAGCGCCTGTTGACAGTGCCCGGCGTGGGCGCCGTGACCCGCGTGGGCGGCGTCTACCGCGAGATCCAGGTGGAGCTCGATGAAGCGCGCATGGCGGCACTGAAAGTGTCGGCCCTCGACGTATCGCGCCAGCTGCGCCTGGTGCAGCGCGAAGCGCCCGGTGGCCGGGGCGATGTCAGCGGCGCCGAGCAATCGGTGCGCACCATCGCCACCGTGAAGACGGCCGATGAACTGTCGAAGGTGGACATTCCCCTTCCAGACGGGCGCCACGTGCGCCTGGAGCAAGTCGCCACGGTGCGCGACACCATCGCCGAGCCGCGCGCGCTGGCCGAGCAGGATGGCAAGACGGTCGTCGCCTTTGAGGTGTTCCGCACCAAGGGCGCCAGCGAAGTGGCCGTGGCCAAGGGCGCGCGGGCCGCCATCGACGAACTGCAGAAGGAAAACCCCAGCGTCGTGCTGCAGCAGTCGATCGACAATGCCTTCCCCGTCGAGGAAAACTTCGAAGGCTCGATGGAGCTGCTGTACGAAGGCGCGCTGCTGGCCGTGCTGGTGGTGTGGTGGTTCTTGCGCGACTGGCGCGCCACCCTGGTGGCCGCCGCCGCCCTGCCCCTGTCCGTGATGCCCGCTTTCCTCGGCATCTACTGGTTCGGCTACACGCTCAACACCGTCACCCTGCTGTCCCTGGCGCTGGTGGTCGGCGTGCTGGTCGATGACGCCATCGTGGAAATCGAAAATATCTCGCGCCATCTGCGCATGGGCAAGTCGCCCATGGAGGCGGCCATGGAAGCGGCCGACGAAATCGGCATGGCGGTCATCGCCACCACCTTTGCGCTGGTCGCCGTGTTCCTGCCGACGGCCTTCATGAGCGGCATTCCCGGCCTGTTCTTCAAGCAATTCGGCTGGACCGCCGTGCTGGCCGTACTGGCGTCGCTGGTAGTGGCACGGCTGCTGACGCCGATGATGGCCGCCTACCTGTTAAAACCGCTGCCACACGGGGAAGAACAGGATGGCTGGCTGATGATGCGCTACCTGCGCGTGATGCGCTGGTGCCTGAACCACCGCGGCATCACGGCCATCGCCTCGGCCCTGTTCTTTGCCGGCTCCATCGCGCTCGTGCCACTGCTGCCGACGGGCTTCGTGCCAGCCGCCGACCGCGCGCAGACGCAGATCAACCTGGAACTGCCGCCCGGCTCCACGCTGGCGGAAACGCAGGCCGTGGCAGCCATGGCGCGCGACGCCGCCATGCAGATCCCCGGCATCAAAGGCGTCTTCAGTTCGGTAGGCGGTGGCTCCAGCGGCGACGCGTTCGCCCCCGGTGCAGCGGCCGAAGCGCGCCGCGCCGTGCTGACCCTGACCACGGTGCACCGCACCGAGCGCAAGGAGTCGATGGCCGGGCTGGAAACGCAGCTGCGCCACAAGCTCGATAGTATTCCTGGCGCCCGCTTCACGGTCGGCCCGCCCGATACCGGCGTCAAGATGCAGTTGGTGCTGCGCTCGGAAGACCCGGTAGCGCTCATGGCGGCGGCACAAAAGGTCGAGCGCGAACTGCGCGGCTTGAAAGGCATCGGCAACGTCAATTCCAGCGCCTCGCTGGTACGCCCGGAAATCATCGTGCGGCCCGATTTTGCCAAGGCGGCAGATCTGGGCGTGACGGCGGCGGCCATCGGCGAAACAGTGCGCGTGGCCACGGCCGGCGACTACGATACGGACCTGACGAAAATGAACCTGCCGGAGCGGCAAGTGCCGATCCGCGTCAAGCTGCCAGACAGCGTGCGCGCCGACCTGGCCGCCATCGAGCGCCTGACCGTGCCCGGAAAAAATGGCCCGGTACGCCTGGCCAATGTCGCCACCGTGACCATGGAGAGCGGCCCGGCGCAGATCGACCGCCTGAACCGCAGCCGCAACGTCACGCTCGACGTGGAACTCGGTTCGCGTACCCTGGGCGAATTGAACACGGAAGCGCGCGCCCTGCCATCGATGAAGAACCTGCCGCCTGCCGTGAAAATCGCCGAACTGGGCGACGCACAGGAGATGGCGTCGCTGTTCGCCAGCTTCGGCCTGGCCATGCTGATCGGCGTGCTGTGCATCTACTGCGTGCTGGTACTGCTGTTCAAGGACTTCATGCAGCCGATCACCATCCTGGCGGCGCTACCCCTGTCGATCGGCGGCGCTTTCGTAGCCTTGCTGATCACTGGCAGCGCGCTGTCGATGCCGTCAATGATCGGCCTGATCATGCTGATGGGGATCGTTACCAAGAACTCGATCCTGCTGGTCGACTATGCGATCCTGGCGCGCCAGGCGGGCATGAACCGCTTCGATGCGCTGGTCGACGCCTGCCATAAGCGCAGCCGGCCCATCCTGATGACGACGATTGCCATGGGCGCCGGCATGATGCCGCTGGCGCTGGGCTGGGGCGCCGATCCCAGCTTCCGTTCGCCGATGGCCATCACCGTCATCGGCGGCCTGATCACGTCGACTTTATTGAGCCTGCTGGTGGTGCCGGCCGTGTTCACTTACATCGATGACCTGGAGCACCTGCTCAAGCGCGGCATGGCGAAACTGCGCCGCCACAAGGCGCCGCCGCGGCGCGATGACAAGGTGGCGCTGGAAAAATAAGCGTTGTAGCTGATTGTAAAATCGCCCCCCGCGGGCAAGGAAGCGAAGGACCGGCCGGCAGGCCGCGCTCCCTCGCTTCCTTCTATCTGGCATACTGCGCCCATTCTCAATGAACGCAATCTGCCCTGCCTATGAATTACCCCACCCCGCTAGCCCTGCTACTGGCATGTTCGCTGCTCGGCGCCTGTTCGGACAAAACCGCTCCCGCCAGTGCTGACGTGGTCGACGTGGCCGACGCGCCAGCCGGCACTGCTGCCGCTGCTACCGATACTGCCGATACTGCACCGGCCACTATCGCGCCGCCGGCCGCCACCGCACCCAAGACGGAAGAAATGAACACGTCCCAGGCACGCGAACGCGAAGCGGGCATGATGCGCGCCGTGTTCGGCAAGGAGTACCGCGACGACAGCGACGATGCGCTAGCCGACCTGCCCGATCCAGACAATCACGTCGACAAACTCAGTTATGTGGTCAGTGCCGTCAGCCACAAGCTGTTGCCCGATGGCCGCGCCATCCTGGTGGCAAATGCAGAAACGGCCAACACGGAAGGCACGGCCGAATCGGCGCACGCCTCGTCGGGACTGTTGAATGTCTTTTTCCTGGCGCCCAAGGGCCAGCCGCAAGACGGCCAGTGGCGAGTCGTGAAACGGCTGGAAAACATCGCCGCCCTCGGTTCGTCAGGGCAGCTC
Organism: Janthinobacterium woesei; assembly: GCF_051380875.1. Classification (NCBI taxonomy): domain Bacteria; kingdom Pseudomonadati; phylum Pseudomonadota; class Betaproteobacteria; order Burkholderiales; family Oxalobacteraceae; genus Janthinobacterium; species Janthinobacterium woesei. The sequence continues at coordinate 121,101 of NZ_JBNYXW010000011.1, read as the reverse complement.
GGTGAAGTCCACTGGGTTACGCTGGGCGCGAACAAGCCGGGGCTGGCGATCCGCCACGGCTATACCGGCCAGGGATACACGATCACGCAGCTGGCCCTGTTTGAAATCGGTGACGGCAAAGTCACCGCGCTCGATGGCGCTATCGACCTGTACTCGGACAATATGGGCGCCTGCACGCCGGAGATGGATGAATGCTGGATGGTCGAAGGACGCTGGCGCTTCGCGACCGCGCGCGATGGCAGTGCCTATGATGACTTGCTGATCGATTTTACGGGCGCATCCGAGAAAATCAAGGCGGGCGTCACGCTCAAGCCGGACCAGGATCCGCCGCGCATTGCCACACCGTTGAACGGCCACGCGCGCTATGCCTTCGATGGCAAGGGTTATAAATTAGTTGATGGAAAAAACATGGTACCTGGCGTGTAAGCCTCGTACCGTGGTGCCGCTAGCGACGCGCCGCCTCCAGGCGCGCCAGCAGCGGCGCATACATCGAACGTGTATGGCTGCTCCAGCGGGCCATGGCGCTGTCGATATCCGCGCACAGGCGCTCGGCCAGGACCTTGTCGCCCTGCTGCAGCGCCCAGACCGCGTATTCGGCGCGGCACTCGAAGCTGCCGTAGCGGGTTAGCGCATCGTCAAATTCCGCCTTCGCCTCTGGCTGGCGTCCGGCCTGCGCCAGCGCGCGCGCCGTCAGCAAGGCCACCATTTCGGGACGGAAGTGGATGTCGCTGCGGCGGATGAATTCCAGGTGCGTCAATGCCTCGGCGCCCCGTTCGCATTCCAGGTAGGCACGCGCCGCGCCCAGGCGTATTTCCAGGTCCGATGAAAATGCGCCCTGCAGGCAGGCTTCATAGGTCGATGCCGCCTCTTGCGGATTGCCCGCTTCGAGCAGCGCGCTGGCAAGGCGCATCTGGTTTTGCGCCGTCGGCGTGTACTCGAAGGCGGCGCGCGCTTCGCGCAATTCCCGGTTCGGGTCGAGCACCTGCACGGCCACCGACGCCACCTTGCGCGCGCCTTGCGGCAGGCGCGAATTGGGCAGGTAGATGGCGAAGAAATACACCACGCTGCCAAGCAGCGGGAACATGAACAGTATCAGCAGCCAGTACAGCTGCTGCCCGTTGCGCACCACATGGATAGCAAAAAACAATGCGATCAATATGTGGATGCCTATGCCAAAAAACTCCATGCTACTACCTCGTTCGTGATGGGAGCAGCTGGCACCGTGCCGCCGCCTTCCCGGGCACAATCTTACACCGGCAAGTGGAATGCTCAGCGCGGGATAGGCCTGCGCTATTGCTCACTTGCCGACCAGCCGCCGCCCATGGCGCGGTACAGGTCGACCGAGGCGACGAGGATGCGCGTTTTCAGCTGCAGCAGCCCCACGTCGGCGCTGTACAGGGTGCGCTGGGCATCGAGTTCTTCCAGGTAGGAGGCGTAGCCGTTGCGGTAGCGGTTGTGCGCGATGCGCAGCGTATTGGCTGCCGTGGCGCGCCGCGCGTCGTTTTCCACGGCCTGCTGCTGCAGCCGGTAGATCGCGCCCAGGCTGTTTTCCGTTTCGGCGAAGGCAGTCCTCACCACGTTTTCATATGTGTACACCAGCTGGTCGCGCTGCGCGCCAGCGGCATCGGTCTGCGCCTGTACCCGTCCGCCATCGAACAGCGGACCGGCCGCCAGCGCCGTCAAGCGCCACAGGGCCGTGGGCGCATGCAGAAAATCGGTAAGCGTCGTCGCCTGGCCGCCGCCCACCGCCGTCAGCTTGAACGAGGGCAGCAACTGGTCGCGCGTCGCCGCAAGGCTGGCGTTGGCCGCCGCCAGGTTATGTTCCGCACGCGCGATGTCGGGCCGGCGCCGCAGCAATTCGGATGGCAGGCCAGCCGGCACGCCAGGCGCCGCCAGCTCGGCCAGCGGCAAGCCGCGTGCGATGGGGCCGGGATTGCCGCCGACGAGCACGGCCAGCGCATTTTCCTGTTCAAAGATCTGGCGCTGCAACTGCGGTACCTGCTCGGCCGCCGCATGGTATTCCGATTGCGCCTGCAGCCATTCCAGGCGCGAACTGTAGCCCACCTCGAATTGCTTGCGTGCCAGCTCGCGCGATTGTTCGCGCAGCTGCAAGGTCGATTGTGTCAGCGCCAGCTGCGCATCGAGCCCGCACAAATTCAGGTAAGCGGTCGCCACGCTGGCGGCGATCGACAGGGCCACCGCATCGAGGCTGGCCTGCTCGGCGCGGTAGCTTTCGCCGGCCGCGTCGCTCAGCTTGGCCAAACGCCCCCATACATCGATTTCATAGCTGGCCTGCAGTTCGGCCTGGAAGACATTCGTCACGTACGGCACGCCGTTATAAGCCAGGGTGCGCGTGCGCGTGGGCGAGCCGTCGAAGGCCAGGTTCGGCGCACGATTGGCATCGGCCTGCGCCAGGCGCGCACGGTATTCCAGTACCCGGGCGCGCGCTACGCGCAAGTCGCCGTTGCGTGCCAGTGCCTCACCCACCAGGTCGCTCAAAACGGGGTCGCCAAAAGCCTGCCACCACAGCTGCTCGACATGGGCGGCATTCGCAACAGGTGCGCCAGCGGCCTGCGCGCGCCAGCCGGACGGCAGTTGCAAGCTCGATGGCGGCTGCGGCGGCGCCGTGGCGGCGCAGCCGGCCAGCGCCAGCGCGCCGGCGATGAGCAGGCGGCGTTTCATGGCTTGGCCTTCGCGGGCGCCTTTTTCGGCGGCGCTGGCGGCGGCGCGGGATTGTCCGCCGAGTCGTTCAGCACAGCGGAGGTGTCGACGCTGACGACTACCGACATGCCCGGCACCAGCCGGCGCGCATTCGCCTGGCCCGGATCGATGCGGATGCGCACGGGGATGCGCTGGGCGATCTTCAGGTAGTTACCCGTCGCGTTATCGGCCGGCAGCACGGAAAATTCGGAACCCGTGGCCGGCGATATCCGCTCCACCTGCCCCGTCAGCACGGCGCCGTCGAGGGCATCGACGTGGAAGGTGGCGCTCTGTCCTTCCTGCACGCCGTTCATCTGCGTTTCCTTGAAATTGGCGATCACCCACATCTGGCGCGGCACCAGCGCCATCAGCTGCGCACCGGAATTGACGTATGCGCCCTGGCGCACCGTGACCTGGCCCAGCTGGCCATCGGATGGCGCCACGATGCGCGTGTTATCGAGGTCGATCTTTGCCGCCTTGACTGCCGCCTGTGCATTTGCCACGGCAGCTTCCAGCGCCAGCCTGTTGACCACCACGGAATGCACGCCTTGCTGGGCGATGTCGAGATTGGCCCGCGCCTGCGCCAGCGCCGCCGCCATCTGCACCTGCGTGGCGCGCGACTGGTCGTGTTCGCGCTGCGACAGCGAGCCATCGGCCACCAATTGCTCCACCCTGTTCAAATCGGCGCTGGCCTTGCGCGCCTGCGCTTGCGCATTCGCCAGCGCCGCCTGGCTGACGGCGATGCCCGCCTCCGCACTGGCCTTTTGCTGCGCCCAGTTCGACAGCGCCGCCTGCTGCGCGGCCAGCTGGGCCTGCGCCTGCTCGTAGCGCTGCTGATAGATGCGGTCATCGATGCGCACCAGCAGCTGGCCTTCCTTCACGTCCATGAAGTCCTGCACCGTCACTTCCACTACATAGCCGGACAACTGCGTGCCGATGATCGTCACCTGCCCCCGCACGGTGGCGTTTTCCGTCGTCACGATGGGGCTGGTGAACGGTGGCAGCCGCCACGCATACAGCACAATCAGCACGCCCACCAGCGCCACGGCGGCAAAGGCCAGTGCCGAAATCCACTGGTGGCGCCGGTCCGGCTGCGGCGGCGTCTGGGTGACGGGTGCTGATGCAGGCGCGGGTGCAGGTGTCGGTGCAGGCGGTGGATTCTTATTTTCTGTCATTGTTCGGTTCCGAATTGGTAATGGGGACGATGGCCATCGCGGTTTGCGCGTCGCCCACGGGGCCGACCAGGCGCCGCGCGCCAGTGGTGATGCGGGTCCAGGACTGGCCGACCAGCATCCACGCCAGGGTCGCGATGGCAACGCCGGCGATCATCAAAAAAACATCGTTATAGGCCAGCACATTGGCTTCGCGCGTGGCGATGGCACCGAGGCGCGCCACGCCCTCGGCACTGCGCAAGGTCGGATCCGTCAACACGCCACTGTAGCTTGCTGCGCCCGACTGCACGCGCGCGGCCACCTGCGGGTCGAGCATGCTCAAGTGTTCGACCAGGTAGCTGGAATGGTACTTTTCGCGCGCCGTCTGGATGGTGCCGACGATGGCCGAGCCAAGCAAGCCGCCCAGGTTCTGCGTCATGGTAAACATCACGGAAAAGCTGATCAGGTTGCGCGGTTCGGCAATCACCGCCCCCATGCCGGCGACCATGGTGGGGCCGAGGAAATACGTGCCGCCAAAGGCCAGCAGGAACTGGCTGACATACATGTTGACGGGGCGCGTCTGGCTGGTGGCATGCGCGTCGATCAGGGCACCAAAGGCGATCAGCAGCAGCGCGAACATCAGCGAGCGGTGGATGGTGGCCGGGTTGATCGTCAGCGCACTGACCACCAGGCCTGCCACGCTGCCCAGCAAGACGACGATGAACAGGTTCTGCATCTGGTCCGTATTCAAGCCCAGCGCCTGCAAGAAGCCCACCGCGCCGGTCGACTCGGACAGCACGATGCGGAACAGCAGCACCGATAAAAACAGCTTGGCGATCTTGCCCGTGGTGAGCCAGCGCGTATTGAGCAGCGGGCGCGCACGGTTATGCTCAATGGCCAGTGCCGCCATGATCAGCACGATCGAGCAGGCCAGGCACACCCCCACCCACTCCGCTTCCAGCCACCATGCCGTGCGCCCCTGCGCCAGCACGGCGCATAGCAGGGCCACGCCGGGCGCGAACAGAATGAAGGTAAGGAAGTCGAGCGGCTCGAAGGTTTGCATGCGGTCGCCGGGCGGCAGCTTCAAGGCCAGCACGCAACCGAGCGCCAGCAAGGCCAGCCCCAGCTCGAACAGGTACAGGCCATGCCACTCGCCAAGCTGCAGCAATTCGGAGGTGAAGATGCGCGCCAGCGGCAACGCCAATTGGGCAAAGCCTAAGCCCAGCACCACGCCCTTCAGGCGGTGCCGCGCGGGGAAGGCTTGCAAGACGTAATACAGGCCCAGCACCCCCAGCGCGCCGCCCACCATGCCATGCGCGGCGCGCACGGCGATCGCCGACGACAGGCTGTTGGCATACAGATGGGCGAACGTCACCAAGGCGTACAGCACCAGGAATGCCTCAGTAAACAGACGCAGGCCGAACTGCTGGCGGAACTTCACCAGCAGCAGATTCATGGAAACGATGGTCATCACGTAGGCAGCCGGCAACCACTGCATCTGGGCCGCGTAGGCGCCCAGCGCACCTTGCAGGTTCAGCAGGTTGGCCGTCACCAGGCCGTTGCCTAGCCCCCCCGTCAGTGCGACGATCAGGCCGACGATAAAATACGCGACGCGCTTGGGCGTCGAGTGTTCCGGCATCGATGGCGACCCGGGCAAGGTCGGGCGCTCGCCCGGCCCCCAGGTTCGTGGTGTGTACTTGTCCATGCGGCAATCGCGATCAGGTTTGCATCAACTGCCAGTTGTGACTGTTTGCTGCTGTTATGAAAACAGTTGCAAATAAGCAGTTCTGGTGCGCAGCATATCATCGCAGGACGTTTTCATTGTGTTCATTGTTGGCAGCTGTTGCCGGCGCAGGACAAACAAGCTTGCCACTGCGCCAGCGGAGGTGAGCCTTCGCTGGGCTTTTGCGGCTCTCACACCCGCGGCGGGTCCGTCTCGCGCGCAAATGCCCGGTGCGCTGCCAACGCCTTATTGAAGGCAGCCACGCCCTTGACCACTTCGCCAGACGGCACGACGATGATGGCGGGATCAGGCTTGCCATCGGGCAGGGTCAGCGGCACGCCGGCCTTGTCCGGCAAGCCCTTGCCCGCGCCGATGGCGAGCATCGGCTTGCAGTGGCGGTATTGCAGGCGCAGGAAATCGAGCGCGTTGGCATCGCCACCCAGTTGCTGCACGCCGCCCTGTCCATCCGGAATCACGACGGCGTCAAATAGCACGGACGGCCCCGCTTCCAGCGAAATTTCAACAGCCAGCGGCGCACCGCCGCTCGTGTCGACACGGCCCAGCTGGCTGCCCACCAGGCGCGGCACGGCGCCATCGGCCAGTAGCGACGCGTAAATGCTGCGCACTTGCGCGCCATCGCTGCCCGGCCCCACCAGGATCGCCACGCGCAGGGTGTGGATACCCGTCTTGCCGGGACGGAAAGTGAGCGATAACTCCGGCGACGGCGGATAGCTGGGCATAGGCAGCATGGAAGCGCGCGGCATGGCGGGCGGCAAGGCCAGGCCAAGGCCATCGGCCAGGCGCTGCGCCAGGGCTTCATCGACATTGCGCAGCATGGAAACGATGCGCTGGCGGATGGCCACTGTCTGCACCTTGCTCAATTCGAAGCGAAACGCATGCACGATATGGTCTTGCTCGACGGCCGTCTGGCTGATCCAGAACAGCCGCCCCTGCGCGTAATGCTCGGCGAATTTCTCGGGCTTGCCGCGTACCTTGTCGCCATCGACGGGAGCGGGAAAACTGTTGAAACCCTTGCTGCCCGCCTGGAAAGGGCAGCCGCCCGCCAGCGAATTGGGTTCATACGCCACCCGGCCCCGGTTGATGGCCTGGCGGTGGATGCCGTCGCGCTGGTTGTTGTGCAGGGGTGCCAGCGGCGAATTGATAGGGATTTCATGGAAATTGGCGCCGCCCAGGCGCGTAATCTGCGTGTCCACATACGAGTGGATGCGGCCCTGCAGCAGGGGATCGTTGGAGAAATCGATGCCGGGCACGATATGCGCCGTGCAAAAGGCCACCTGTTCCGTCTCGGCAAAGAAATTATCCGGGTTGCGGTTCAGCACTATTTTTCCAACCGGAATCAGCGGCACGAGCTCTTCTGGCACTAATTTTGTCGCGTCGAGCACGTCGAAGGGGAAGCCTTCTGCCTGTTCTTCCGTGAAGACCTGGAAAGACAATTCGTACTCGGGATACTCGCCGCATTCAATGGCCTCCCACAAGTCGCGCCGGTGGAAGTCAGAGTCGGCACCGCTGATCTTGACGGCCTCATCCCACACCAGCGAATGCGTGCCGGCCATGGGCGACCAGTGGAACTTACAGAAAACGGACTGGCCCTTCGCGTTCACCAGCCGAAACGTGTGCACGCCAAAGCCCTGCATCATGCGGTAGCTGCGGGGGATGGCCCGGTCCGACATGACCCACATCAGCATGTGCGTGATTTCCGGCGACAGCGAAGCGAAATCCCAGAACGTGTCGTGTGCGCTGGCCGCCTGCGGCATGCCGTTGTGCGGCTCGGGCTTGACGGCGTGCACCAGGTCGGGGAACTTCATCGCATCCTGGATGAAGAAGACGGGGATGTTATTACCGACCAGGTCCCAGTTGCCTTCATCCGTATAAAACTTCACGGCAAAACCGCGCGCATCGCGTGCCGTGTCGGTCGAACCGCGTTCGCCGGCCACCGTAGAAAAGCGCACGAAGACGGGCGTACGCTTGCCCGCCTTGGCGAATGGCGTGGCGCGCGTCAGCTTGCTCTGCTCCTTGTAGCATTCAAAGTAGCCGTGGGCGGCCGAACCGCGCGCATGCACGACGCGCTCGGTGATGCGCTCATGGTCGAAGTGCGTGATTTTTTCACGCAAAATAAAATCTTCCATCAGGGTGGCACCACGCAAGCCCGCCTTCAGGGAATTCTGGTTGTCGCCTACGGGCACGCCCTGATTCGTCGTCAGCATGCAGGCGCTGTCATCGCTGCGGGCGCGGTCCAGCGATGCATTCGCGGCGTTGTCACCTAGGGCCGGAGCTCCTTCACCCACTTTTGGCGAAGGAATTGTTTCGCCAGCCGTGCTGGCCGTGGCGAGCGGCTCGGCGGATGCCACATGCACGCCCTCTGCCGGCGCCGCTGCGCGCGCTGCTTCGCCGTACTGGCCGGCCTCCTTGGGATTATCGGGCATGGCAGCCGATAGCGCCTGGCCGGCGGCCGCCTTGCTCAGCAAAGCCGCTGCACTGGGGTTGCTGCTGCCCAGGCTGTGCGGCGGGTCTGTCTCGGATGGGCTTGACATGCTGCTCAATACCGAACCCGCACCATCCGTAGACGGCGTTTTCTTGTTACTAGCCATGACATCTCCTGTGAGTAGTTTGCCGCGGGGAGGGGCGTAACGCTACACAGCCGCGTTCAGCGCACGAACAGGGCAATCAAAATAATGCTGGGATAGGTACACCGGTCAAGCACGACAAAATCGAGCGCATCACCGCCGCGCCTTGCTAGCTTGTGCGCGTGGGCACTGCGCCAGCCCGCCACAATGACGAGCCGGGCCAGCGCCCAAGACAACACCGCGACAGGAATGCGTCAAACTTATTTGCGCGAGCCCAGCAGTTTCGACAAGCCATAACCAGCCGCCACTGCCACCAGCAAAGATACGGCCGGGCGTTCCCGCACATAGCCACGGCCCGTTTCGCCGGCGCGCTGGCAGGCGGCGCCCAATTGCTTGCCGCGCACCATCAGGCGTTCGGACGCTTTCGCCACGGTATCGCTGACCTGGTCGACGCGATCGCCCACCTGGTCCACGCCATCGTGGGCGCGCATTGCCACCTTGTCGACCATCGGCTGTGCCTGGTCAGCGACCCTGTCGATGGAGCTGTGAAAATCTGTGCGGGTATCCTGAGCCGTGCCGTTCACGTCGGAGCTGGCTTTTTCAAAAGCGTTCATGATGGTTTCCTTTAATAGTGAATAAAATCCAAGCATGTTCGATAGCGTGACCGAATCATGACTCTCCTCGCTTCCGGGAAAAAGAAGCGGCTAAACGCTGCCGGACTGAGCCATATCAAACGTTGGATCAGCAGCAAGCTGTTGTCACCACCTTAACCCCGTAGGCCACGCGCCACCGTGCGCTGCCGCACCTTGAAAAGCAGACTTAAATTCCTGTCGGAAATAACAATCCCCGCCGGCCTGATGGGGCGGGCGGGGATAGGGTTCACTACGCAACGGCAGCCTGGCATCAAGCGCCTTGCTTCTCCAGCAGGCGACGGAGCACGATACCGTCCAGGCCGTGCAAGCTCACCTGGTGCGGCATGTCACGTCAATGGGCGAGCGGCGCGCTGGACGCGATCGCCGCTTGTCGGCTCAAGGAACAAGACACCTCCTGCGTATCGATTCCAGCCTCAATACAAAACGTTCTTTGCCTCCGGCAAATCGACGTTGGCCTTGGTCACCAGGACCACGCCGGTGTTGACGAACGGTGCCACCTTCTTGCCCTCGATGACGCTGATCAGCGTCTTCACGCCCAGTGCGCCCATCGAATAGGAACCCTGCACCGCAGTCGCGTACAGGGTGCCGTCCTTGACGAAGTTCTTCAGATCCTCGTTGCCATCAAAACCGACGCCGACCACCTTGCCCGACTTGCCGGACTGCGCCAGCGCGCGGCCCATGCCCACGGCCGTCGGCTCGTTGGCGCCGAAGATGCCCTTCAGGTCGGGGTTGGAGGCCAGCACGTCGGTGGTCTGGTTCAGTGCCGTGGCCATCTGCGACTGCGAATAATAGGTGCCGACGATCTGCAACTGCGAATTCTTGGCGATGTATTTCTTGAAGCCGCCCACGCGCCCGGTCTCTGAACCGGCGCCAGCCACGTAGGACATCACGGCGATCTTGCCAGTGGTGCCAATCTTGCCGATCAGCGCCTTGGCGCTTGCCTCGCCCGCAGCCTCGTTATCGGTCGACAGGAAGGACTGGTAGTACTTCTTGCCGCTGTCCGACACCATCGAATCGATCAGCACCACGGGGATCTTGGCTTCCCATGCCTTCTTCAGCGCCGGCACCAGTGCGTCCGGGTCGGAGGCCGCCAGCACGATGCCGGCCACCTTGCGGGTGACTGCGTTCTCCACCATGCTGACCTGGTCGGCAATGGCCGACTCCGAGGCCGGGCCCTGGAAAGTCATGCTATAGCCCTTGGCGTCGGCGGCGCTGGCGGCGGCGCCTTTCTGCACGTTTTGCCAGTAATTCGAATTGGTAGTCTTGACGATCACCGCGATCTCGGGCGCAGCCAGCGCAGCGCCCGTCGACAGGGCAAGCGCCGTTGCCAGCAGGCCGAGCGACATGGTTTTGATGGTTTTCATTGTCATCCTCTTTTATTAATTATAGGGTTGGATAAAACGGGAGCTGCCTGGACTACTTTTGCCTTGCTACTTCAGTTGCGGTTGCGCTTCTGATCGATCCAGACGGTCATCAGGATGACCAGTCCGATAATAATTTGCTGGATGAAGCTCGATACACCGTTCATGTTCAGGCCATTGCGCAAGATGCCGATCACGAACGAGCCGATCACCGTGCCGGAAATACTGCCGATGCCGCCGATCAGCGAGGTGCCGCCGATCACCGCGCTGGCGATCGCATCGAGCTCGTACATCACGCCTTCGTTCGGCTGCGCCGTCACCAGGCGCGACATCAGCACGCAGCCCGTCAGGCCAGACAGCGCACCCGAGATCACATACACCATCAGCGTCACGCGATTCACCTTCACGCCGGACAGGCGCGCCGCCTCGGCGTTCGAGCCGACTGCGTAGATGTGGCGGCCAAAGGTGGTCCGGCTCAGCATCACCGAGACCACGATCGCCAGCACGAACATCAGCACCACCGGATACGGAATACCGGGGAAGATCACTTCGGGGAAAGTGCCGCCGTTGTCGGCCTCGATGCGGAACAGCACACCGTTGCCCAACACGCCGAAGTCTTCGCCCAGGCCAGAGATGGCGCGCGCGCCGGTGATCTGCAGCGCCACCCCACGCGCAATCAGCATCATGCCCAGCGTGGCGATGAACGGTGGCAGCCGTAAATGGGTGATGCAAAAGCCATTGATGGCGCCGCAGATGGCGCCGGTCAATACCCCGCCCAGCATTGCCGGCGCCACTGGCACGCCGGCCTTCACCAGCAGCGCTGCGGCCACGCCGGACAGGGCCAGCACCGAGCCGGAGCTGAGGTCGATGCCGCCGGTGATGATGACGCAGGTGGCGGCGATACCGAGGATGCCGATCGAAGTCACCTGCAGCGCCACGCTCATGCCGTTGCTGACAGAGAAGAAGGCGCTGCTGGTGAGCGAAAACACCAGCAGCAGGATCGACAGGCTGCCCAGCGCCGCGAACTTCTGGATCATGTCCTTGTTCATGCGCAAGCGTGGCTTGCCGGCAGTGGCGGCGCCGGCCGGCGGCAGCGGCGACTGGCTGTTCGCCACGCTCTGGCTGCCGGCGGTCATATCGAGTGGTCCGTTCATACTATGCTCCCCGCACCGCTGCCAGAGGCCAGGTGCATGATTTGTTCTTGAGTGGTATCGCGCGTATTGACGATGCCGGTGATTTTCCCGCCGTGGAACACGGCGACGCGGTCGGTCATGCCCATGATCTCGGGCAGCTCGGAGGTGATCAGCACCACCCCGATGCCTTCCGAGGCCAGCTTGTCCATCAACTGGTAAATGGCGAACTTGGCGCCGACGTCGATGCCCCGCGTGGGTTCGTCGAAAAAGATGATCTTCGAATCGCGGAACAGCCATTTGCTGATGACGATCTTTTGCTGGTTGCCGCCCGAGAGGTTCTTGGCGACCTGCTTCGACGATGGCGTCTTGATGCCGAGCGCCTCGATGTAGCGCTTCGATACCGCTTCTTCACGCGCGAAGTCGATGAAGCCGAAGCGGTTCGACACCGCCGCCATATTGGTCAGGGTCAGGTTGGCCGCAACCGACATGCGGATCGCCAGCCCGTGCTGCTTGCGGTCCTCCGACAGGTAGGCGATGCCGTGGCCGATGGCGTCGATGGGCGACTTGATGCTGACCTCCTCGCGGCCCAGGAAAATGGCACCACCGGCAACCGGATCGGCGCCGAAAATGGCGCGTGCCACCTCGGTGCGGCCGGCCCCCATCAAGCCCGAAAAGCCGAGGATCTCGCCGCGCCGCAGGTCGAAGCTGACTGGCCCGAAGACGCCCGGACGCACCAGCTCCTTCACCGTCAGCAACGCCTCCGTGGTCGGCACCGAGGTGCGCTCCGGGAATTTTTCATCGAGCGTGCGGCCCACCATTTTCGCCACGATGGTATCGAGCGAAATATTGGCAAAGTCGTCGGTACAGACGAACTTCCCGTCGCGCATGACGGTCACGCGATCGATGATGTGCTTCAATTCGTCGAGCCGGTGCGAGATGTACACCACGCTGACGCCATTGCGCTTGAGGTCATTGATGATCTCGAACAGCTGCGAGGTTTCGCTCTCGGTCAGCGATGACGTCGGCTCGTCCATGATCAGCACTTCGGTGTTCAGCGACAGGGCCTTGGCGATTTCCACCATCTGCTGCTGGGCGCACGACAGGGACTTGACCAGCTGGTTCGGATCGATGCGCAGCTTCAGCCTGTCCAGCAGTGCCTGCGCGTCGGCGCGCATTTTCGTGCGATGCACGAAGATACCGCGCTTGGGCTCGCGCGCCAGGAAAATATTCTCCGCCACCGTCAGGTGCGGCACCAGGTTCAGTTCCTGGTGGATGATGGCGATGCCGGCCGCCTCCGCATCGACACTGCTGATGAAGCGGCAAGGCTTGCCCTTGTAGATGACCTCGCCCTCGTCGGCCTGGTAGACGCCGCTCATCACCTTCATCAGCGTCGATTTCCCCGCGCCGTTTTCGCCGCACAGCGCGTGGGCCTCGCCGCGGCGCAAGCTGAAGCTGACGCGGTCCAGTGCCAGCACGCCCGGAAAGCGTTTGCTTACATTGTTCAATGTGAGTATTTCCGGCGGCGGGCCATTTGCAAGGCGGCCGCCGGTGTCGAGAACGCTAACGCTCTGCATATGTCTCCTCCAAGAACTGGGTAACTGATCTGCCGGCGGCGATGTCTGTGCATCGTGATGTCACCGGCGTGTGACAATCAGCTTAAGATAAATAAAGTACAGCCAGTGAGGCCGCTGATTCAACCATCAATCAACTCCGCGCTCCAGGCGTGCACCGTCTGGCGCTGTTCGCCCAGGCCACTGATGCCCAGCCGCATGGTGTCGCCCGGCTTCAAGTAAACCGGCCCCGGCTTCTGCCCCATGCCGACGCCCGGCGGCGTGCCGGTGCTGATGATGTCGCCCGGGTTCAGCGTCATGAAGCGGCTGATATAGCTGACCAGGTTCGCCACGCCGAACACCATGGTGCTGGTGCTGCCATCCTGTACCCGGCGGCCATTCACCTCCAGCCACAGCTTCAGGTTCTGCGGGTCCGGCACCTCGTCAGCCGTCACCAGCCATGGGCCGATCGGCCCGAACGTATCGCAGCCCTTGCCCTTGTCCCACGTGCCGCCGCGCTCAAGCTGGTACTCGCGCTCGGACAGGTCGTTTACCACGCAATAGCCAGCCACGTAATCGAGCGCCTCGGCTTCCGGCACATAACGCGCCCGGGTACCGATCACCACGCCCAGTTCGACTTCCCAGTCGCTCTTGCGCGAATCCTTCGGCAGCACCACTGCGTCCTCGGCGCCGATCACGGCGCTGATGGCCTTCATGAACAGCACCGGCTCCGGTGGCACCGGCATGCCCGATTCGGCCGCGTGGTCGGCGTAATTGAGGCCGACGCAAATGAATTTTCCGATGCCGGCATACGGTGGCGCGATGCGCCCCGGCCGCGCCACGACCGGCAGGCTGTTGATGTCGAGCGCGGCCAGCGTCGCCAGGCCATCGCGGCCCAGCGTGGCGGCGCTGATATCAGGCAGCACGCCAGACAGGTCGCGCAATTGGCCGTCAGCGTCGATCAGGGCAGGTTTTTCCGAGCCTTTGGCTCCATGGCGCATCAGTTTCATGTTGTCTCTTTCTTGTTGTGAGGTTGAATTGAGTTGAGCGCTTCAGGTGGTCCAGCCGCCGTCGATCACATGCGCCATCCCGGTAGTAAAACCGGATTCGTCCGAGGCCAGGTACACAGCCAGTGCGGCGATTTCTTCGGCGCGGCCGACGCGGCCCATCGGCTGGCGGGCCACGAAGGCTGCTTCGACGGCAGCTACGCTGCTGCCGCTGTCGCGCGCCTGTGCCTCGATGCGCTGCTTGAGAGAGGGCGACTCGATGGTGCCGGGACAGATCGCGTTGCAGCGAATGCCACGCGTGACAAAATCGGCCGCGACCGACTTCGTCATGCCAATCACCGCTGCTTTCGAGGCACCGTAGACAAAGCGGTTCGGTGCGCCCTTGATGCTGGAGGCGACCGAGGACATGTTGATGATCGAGCCGCCGCCCTTGCCCAGCATGCCGGGCAGGAAGGCGCGCATCATGCGGTACATCGAGCGGGCGTTCAAGTTGAAGGACGATTCCCATGCAGCCTCGTCGCATTCGAGGATGGTGCCGCCATCGACATAACCGGCGCAGTTGAACAGCACGTCGATCGGGCCGATGCTGCCGGCCAGGGCCAGGATCGCTGCGGCATCGGTGACATCGAGCCGGCTGGTGCGGCAGTTTTCCAGCGCGGCCAATTGCGCCAGCTGGGCCCCGTTGATATCGGTGGCGATCACGCGCGCGCCTTCGCGCAGGAAGGCCTCCACGGTAGCGCGGCCTATGCCCTGCCCGGCCGCCGTCACCAGCGCTGTCTTGCCTTTTAATCTGTCCGTCATATTCGCCTCCTCCAGTGTGGGCGCGCCGCTTATTTTTTGCGCTGCCGAATGACAGTTCAATCCATATGAAACACGTTTTCCATCATTGCCCAGTGCTCGCCGGCCTGGCGCGATTCGAATGGCCGTTGGCACGGCACGCAAACACGCCACCAGCGCTGCGTCTCGGGATCGGCCGCGATCAGTGCCATGTCGGCGGCGAAGTCCTGGCCGTGATACTCCCAATAGCCAAATAGCAGGTTTTCCGGCTCGCGCAGGAAAATCGTATAGTTGCGCACCTGCGCCTGATGCAGCCGTTCCAGCACCTGCGGCCAGACCGCGGCGTGCAGCGCCTTGTATTCTTCGATATGCGTAGGTTCGATACCGATCACCATGCCCATTCTTTGCATTGCCGCTCCGTTTTGATTCAGTCGAGATGGTAAAAACGTATCGCATTCAAGCCAAGGACCTGCGCCCGTTCCTGCTCGCTCAAGCCACCGATCAGGCGCGCGCTCGCCTCGATCCAGCCGGCATAATCACTCGCCAGATTGACCACCGGCCAGTCACTGCCCCAGATCACCCGCCCTGGTCCAAACGCCTCCAGCACGACACTGGCATACGGCTGCAAATCGGCC
Source organism: Janthinobacterium woesei (assembly GCF_051380875.1). Taxonomy (NCBI): domain Bacteria; kingdom Pseudomonadati; phylum Pseudomonadota; class Betaproteobacteria; order Burkholderiales; family Oxalobacteraceae; genus Janthinobacterium; species Janthinobacterium woesei. Next base: position 105,826 of record NZ_JBNYXW010000011.1, on the reverse strand, counting down.
AGCGTCCATCCCAGCCCTGCCTCGGTGACCATGCCCGACAGCTTGCAATACACCTGCGGCAGCGCCGCCAGTTGCCGCAGATCCGCCGCCCAGGACGCATGCTCTCCGCTCGCGATCGGCGGTTTTGCGGCGTGATCAATCACGATCCGCAGCGCAGGATAGCGCTGCGCAAAAGCCAGCAAAGCCGGCAAATGGCGCGGCAACACCAGTGCATCAAAAGAAAGGCCGCAGAGCAGCATCGCCTCAATTGCCGGCTTCAGTGCCGGATCGTCGATCCAGCGCTCGTCGTCGAGATCCTGCAGCATCGGCCGCAATCCCTTCAACTTCGAATCTTCCGCCAACGATGCGATCTGCCACGCGGCGTCGGCCGCCTTCAGATCCACCCAGCCAACCACGCCCAGCACAAACGGCGATGCCTTCGCTGCATGAAGCAGAAATTCGGTATCGGCCACACTGGGCATTGACTGCACCAGAACCGTGCCGTCGATGCCATGCGCGGCCAACTGCGGCACCAGGTCTTGCGGCAGGAAATCACGGTATATCGCTGTCAATTCCGCAGGCGGCCAGCTGCCGGCGCGTTCGGCCAGACGCCAGAAATGCTGATGGGCGTCGATGCGCTTCATGGAGACGGCACCGGAGCGCGTTCATCGACCAGGCCGCGCAGCTTGAGCGCCTGCCACAATTCGGCCGGAATCGGCTGCTCAAACCACGCCGCGTTCTGGCGCAGCTGCGCCAGGTCCTGGCCACCGGGTATGCACGACACCACGGCCGGATGCGCCATCGGGAACTGCAGGGCCGCCGCCTGCAGCGGCACGCCAAATTCTGCGCAGGCCTGCTGCAACTGGCCAACGCGCTGCATGATTTCCTGTGGTGCATCGGCATAATTGAACTTGCCATTGCCGGCCAGGACGCCGGAATTAAAGGGTCCGCCGATTACAATCGCATGGCCCTGCCGCTCGCAGGCCTCCAGCAACGGCGATAACGATGCCTGCTCAAGCAAGGTGTAGCGCCCGGCCAGCAGGGTGCAGTCGAGGTCGCATTCCTGCATCGCTTCGTACACCACCTGTGCCTCGTTGACGCCTAATCCAATGGCTTTCACCTGGCCGCTGCGGCGCAACTCGTCCAGCGCGCGAAAGCCGCCACCCTTGGTCAATTGCTGCCAGTAGTGCTCATGCAGATTGCCGTGCGTGGCGCGGCCGATATCGTGTACGAGCAGGATGTCGATATACGCCAGGCCGAGACGCTGCAGACTATCCTGGTGCGAACGCATGATGGCGTCAAAGCTGTAGTCGAAATGCGGCCGGAACGGCAGCGGCGCAGCCCATCCATCATCGTCGGGCTGCACGCTGGCGTCGGCTTGCATCAGGCGTCCGACCTTGCTGCTGATGACGAACTGCGCGCGCGGCCGGTCGCGCAGCGCCTCCCCAAGCCGGTGCTCGGACAGGCTGTAGCCATAGAACGGCGCGGTGTCAAAATAGCGCAGGCCAAGCTCCCATGCGCCATCGATAGCGGCCCGCGCGTCTGCCGCGCTGCAGGCTTGATACAGGCCGCCGATCGGCGCGCAGCCCATGCCCAGCCGGGTCAGCGGCAGGCCGCTGCGCGGCAGCGGCGCGGTGTCGGTCACGTTCATCGCATCTTCTCCGCTCAGGCTGCGCGCAGTGGGAAACAGCCCGGCCCGAGCGCGTCAAATTGTTTATACGTCAGCACGAATTCCTGGTGTCCCAGGTCTTCCGAGCGGCTCAATTCACCGTTTGCCACGCGCAGCACGGCGTCGACAATCTCGGCGCCCACCTCTTCCAGGCTGGCCTCGCCGGTGAGTATCTTGCCGGCGTTGATGTCCATGTCGTCAGCCAGGCGTTCAAAGGTTTGCGGATTGGCGCACACCTTGATCACCGGCGAGATGGCAGAGCCGACCACCGAGCCGCGGCCGGTGGTAAACAAGGTGATATGGGCACCGCAGGAAATGAGTTCGACAATTTCCGCATTGTCCGATACGTTTGGAAAGCCGAAGCGCGGCTCGCCATCTGGCACCACGTCGAGCAGATACAGGCCGCCGCCAGCCGGCTGGTCGCCCGGCTTCAGAATGCCGACGATCGGCGACGATCCGCTCTTGGCGTAGGCGCCAAGCGACTTTTCTTCCTGCGTGGTCAGGCCGCCGTCGGCGTTCCCCGGCGAGAAGCTGCCGTGTCCCATGATGGTGTAATACCTGGCGGCCTTGGCCACGGTTTCGACGATGGCGTCGCCCAGGCCGGGGCTGATGGCGCGCCGCTGCATGTGGTACTCACAGCCCACGAGTTCCCCGGTCTCTTCGAAGATGCAGGGGCAGCCGGCGTCGATCAAGGTGTCGAAGGCCACGCCGACGGCCGGATTGGCGGTAATCCCGCTGGTGCTGTCGGAGCCGCCGCAGATGGTGGCAATCACCAGTTCGCCCAGCGCCATCGGCACGCGCACCTGCTGCGCCAGGTGCTCCAGCGCCCAGCCTATCCATTCGACGCCGCTCTTCACACTGGGGCGCGTGCCGCTGTTTTCCTGGATCGTGATGGTATGCACGGGGCGGTCGCTATCGGCCACCGCCGTGCTCAAGCCGTATTTATTGAAACCTTCGCAACCCAGCGACACCAGTAGCACGGCACCGACGTTCGGATGCGTCAGCAGGCGGCGCATCACCTGGTCCGCATATTCATTCGGGAAGCAGCCCGTAAAGCCGATCAGGTGCACGGCCTGCCCAGGGAAGGCGTTGACCATCTGGCGCGCCACGTGGTGCGCGCATTCGACCATATAGGCCACCACCACGATGTTGCGGATGCCCTTGCGGCCATCGGCGCGCAGGTAGCCGGAAAGCTGCGGGAATGTATCGGGAGCGTTCATTTGGCGCCGTCCTTTTCCAGGAAATGCTGGCCGTCCTGGCCCAGGGTGAAAGTCGGGATGTAGTCGCTTTCGAGGTTGTGGGTGTGGATATGTTCGCCGATGGCGATTGGCTGCGTGACGCTGCCGATAATGGCGCCATAGCGCAGCACCTTGTCGCCCACGGCCAGCCGATAGCGCGCCAGCTTGTGGCCGATGGCGATGTCCTGCAACAGCAAGATGGGAACCTCGTCGATCAGCACCCGTTCGCCTTTTTTCAGGGCGGTGCGGGCGATCACGCAATTGTCCTCGGCGGACATCAGCAACACGTCTGAAACCTGGATGTTCAGCATGGCGCCCCCTCCCGATGGAAGGCGGCAGAGGGCTTCAGCCCTGGGCCTGCGCCTTTTCGCGCACGCCGATCGATTGCAGCATGGTGCGGCGCGATGAAGTGAGATGCTCCTGCATGCAAGCCAGCGCCTTGGGCACATCGTGCGCGGCGAGTGCGCGCAAAATCGCCAGATGCTCCTGCAGCGCATACTTGTTGCGCCCCATTTCCTCGCCCTTGTCCCACTGGTAGTGATAGTGGAAGACGAAAGAAACGATGTCGTAGAAGCCCTGCGCGAAGCGGTTGTTCAACAGGCCGATCAGGAAGGTATGAAATTCGCGGTCCAGCGCAGGAAATGCGCTGTGGCGGGTATCGATCTTCGCTTCCAGCTTCTCGTGCTGGACGATCAGCCGGGCCAGTTCCTTGTAGGCCGGATCGTTGTGCGGCAGCGTCGCAAACTGCTCCACCGCAGCCAGTTCGAACATGCGCCGCATATCGGCCAGCTCGGTCGCGAACGAGCGGTCGAAGGCGCACAGCCGCCAGCCGCCGCGCGGCTTCTTTTCGATCAGGCCGAAGCGCGAAAAGCCGATCAGGAACTCGCGCACGCTGACGGTACTGGCACCGGCCTCGCGCGCCAGTTCCGCCTCCGAGAACTCGGCCCCGGGTGGCATGTCGCGCTGGTACACGCGCTCCATCAGCACCTGCTGGATCCGTTCCGCACCGGACTGCAGTTCGGCTATGTCGAAGTAGTCGCCGGGAATCGGCTTCCTGAGCAGGCGCCGCTCGGCCAGGCTGGCGATCAGGCGCCGCGTGTTCAGGTAGGCGATCGCGCTGCGGACGGCGGTGCGGCTGCCCTGGCAGATCGTGGTCAGATACTGCTCCGTGGGCAGCATCTCTCCCACCGCCACATTCTCGGCCAGGAATTGCAGCAGCAGATTGGTGCACCGCTTGAATACGGTCGCTGGTTTGGACATGGGGTTCGGCAGCCGCTGTAAAAGAAGCGCAAGGGAGTGTTAGTCGAGTTGTCATTTTAGTCGATATCAAAGCTGAATATCCATCAGAGTTTGTGCCATGGCCGATTGCGGGACGATGGCGCCGGCATGGGCCACCACCGCCGCCGCCAGCCCCCCGCCGAGCTTTGCCGCCGCCTCTGGCGCGTGACCAACCCAGCGTGCGGCCAGGTAGCCGGCGTTGAAACTGTCACCTGCCGCCGTCGTGTCGACCGCCGTCACCGGCGTCGCCGCCACCTCCAGCACCGGCAAGCCAGCCCCGCCCAGCAGGCAGCCCTGCGCGCCCATCTTGATCACCACTTCAGCCTCACCAGCGCGCAGCACCCTGGCCAGCGTGGCCGCCGGGTCGGCATCGCCGTGCAGCAGCGCCTCGTCGTCGGCGCTGAGCAGGGCATGGCTGCTAATCTTCAGAGCTTGCGCCAGCCAATGGCGGGCGACATCGGCCTGCCACAACGCCGGGCGGTAATTGCTGTCCAGTACCACCCAGCCGCCCTGCGCCCGCACCCTGGCGGCCAGTTCCAGCAGGGCGGCGCGGCGCGGGTCATCAAGGATCGCCAGCGTAATTCCGGTCAGCAGCAGCGCGCCGCAGGTGGGCAGTGCTGCGTACAAGCGCTCCAGGTGCACCGCGCCCAGCATCGAGCGCGCCGCAGACTGCTCGCGCCAGTAGCGAAAACGGCGCTCGCCGCCCTCATCGGTCTCGATCAGGTACAGGCCGGGCAACTGGCCGGGCAAGGTATCAAGCAAGCGATCGTCGATGCCGTGGCCGCGCATCTGGGCACGGATACTGCCGCTCATGGCGTCGTCGCCAAGCGCGCTGACATAGGCCACCGTCAGCGCCGGTAGCAGGCGTTTCAGGTAGACGGCCGTGTTATAGGTGTCGCCGGCGGCGCTCGTGTGAAGGACGTTCTCGCCGCCCTGGCGCAGCTCCAGCATGCATTCACCGATCGACCAGAATTGCATATCGTGGTTCATGCAGCCACTCCTTCCATGGCGGCCCGCAGACGGCGTTGTGGCAGGCCCAGTCCCAGTTGTTCGGCGAGAGCGAGCAGCGGGCCAAAACGGCGTTGCTTCTTCTGCCCGTGATTCTGCGCAATATCAGCCAGGCGATGCGCCAGGAAGGGATTGTTGAAACGGTCGCGCACCTGCTGCAGATAGTCGCAGCTGGCCTGTGCCTCGCCCAGGGCGGCGAACAGCGGCAGCACCTCTTCCGCCCACACCGATTCCAGCGGTTCCCGCATGGAGGGATCGGCCATCGCCTGCAGCACCGTCAGGTCATCGGGTCCACCTGCTGCCAGCCATTGCTCGGCCAGGAAGGTATGGCCGAGGTTGAGCAAGAACAGCTTGCGCCGCTCGTAAAGTTCGAGGCTGTCGGTCACCACCAGTTGCGGATGGCGGCATGGCAGCAGCATGCCCGGCTGCGCCTCGATGGCCCACAAGGCATAGGGTTCGGCGACCGCACCGATCGGATCGAGTGGTTCGGAAACGATGCGGTCGACCAGCGAATTGACCCACACGCAGCCCTCGGCCAGCCATGCCACGAACGCGGACGCCAGTTTCCAGGCGCGCGCCAGTTGCAGTACCAGTTCGCGCAGCACCGTGCCATTGTTGGCCACCAGCTCGCACGGGAAGATCGAGATCGGCGCAGCACCGCACAGGAAGCGGCCATGCAGCAGCACCAGCAGCTTGGCCGGGAAGCTTTGCGGCGCGACGTCGCCATCGAGCAGCCCCGCATGGTCTTCTGGCGACAAGGCATAGCCGGCGTCACCGGTGTTCGACAAGATCACCTGTACGCCGCTGGCGACCTCGGCCCGGATGCGCGGCCAGTCGCGGTTCGTTTGCAAGGCCTGCGTCACCGACACCACGCGCCGCTCCTGGTCAACCGCGGCGCCGTCCTGCCATCCCCGGATACGTACAGGAAAACCACCCGGCTGCCTGAAAGCATCGATCCGGCGCGCGCTCTGAGGGTTGTCCGTGTTTTGCACGATCGTGACCGTACCCAGGGCGGTACCGCTTTCCAGCGCCTCGCTGATAAACAGGTCGGCATGCGCTTGCAGGAAGCGGCTGGTGCCAAATTGGAGGATGGGGTTGAGCACGGGATTGAGCATGCGTCAGAGCTCGACAATCGCCTTGATCACGCCGGCCGACGGCTCCATCCACAGCGGCAGCACCGTCGTGAATTCATCCAGCGTGGTGCGGTGGGTATTGAGTAGCGCGGTCGGCACCAGGCCGGCCTTCATTGCCGCCACCACTTCCTCGAAATCGGCTGCAGTGGCGTTGCGGCTGCCGAGCAGGCTGGTTTCGCGCTTGTGGAATTCAGGGTCGGAGAACGACAGGGTATCGCGCACGATCGACACCAGCACGTAGGTGCCGCCGTGGGCGACAAATTCCAGGCCGCGCTCCATGGCCTTGATATTGCCGGTAGCGTCGAACACGATGTCGAAGAACTCGTCGTCGCTGTAGGCGGCCAGCTGGTCCTTGTCCTGCGGGCCGGTTTGCACCGTGCGCTCGATGCCGAAGGCGTCGCGGCAGAATTGCAGCCGATCCTGGCGGGCATCGAGCACCGTCACCCTGGCGCCTTTCAGTTTGGCAAACAGCATGACCGCCATGCCGATCGGACCGGCTCCCACCACCAGCACATTGTCTCCGGCTTGAACTGAGCCACGCGTGACCGCATGGGCGCCGATGGCGAGAAATTCGATCATCGCCGCGTCGTCCAGCGAAATGCCCTCGGTCTTGAACACGAAACGCTCCGGCAGCGCCAGGTACTCGCACATGCCGCCGTCGCGGTGCACGCCCAGCACCTCGATTCGGGTACAGCAATTGGTCTTGCCCTTGCGGCAGGCGATGCAGGTGCCGCAGGACAGATAGGGCATCACGTACACCTGGTCACCGGCGGCCAGCGCCGATCCATCCGGGGCCGATACCACCTGGCCAGACAGTTCATGACCCATCACGCGTGGATAGCTGAGAAAAGGCTGGGTGCCGCGAAAGATGTGCATGTCGGTGCCGCAAATGCCGATGCGGCGGATGCGTACCAGCACCTCGCCAGCCTCCGGCACGGGAATCGGCCGCTGCTCCATGCGCAGCGTGCCGGGCGTATCACATACGACACTTTTCATCATTAGCTGTCTCCTACCACGGTTTTTATATTGATTATTATATTTAACGTACAATCTGTACCGCTAAAAAATACCATCTCGATACGGCATCTTTCATATCCTGACCACACAACAGTGTGACTGCAAGGCCTAACGTCACCGAAATCATGCCGGCAAGGAGTGGTTTTCTCCACAACACTGCCTGCGTGGAGCGCTAGCAAATCGGCAGCTTAAAGCCTGCTCACATGGTTTTATAAATATACCGTACAAAAAAATGAAGGTCAACGCATTATTTCAAAAATTGATACGACTCGATTCTGCCTGCGTTTTGCAGTGAATTAACACACGACCATGCTCATCTGAGGGCGCCGAAGATCGCCGCAAAGCAGGGCTGGCTGCACGCATCATTTTCTCTCTGCCAATCGATACATGATGGTGCGCCAGCAGGCACAGTTAATTTCCTGGCCAGCGCTGTTTGATCAACGCCATCTGCTCGACGAAGGCCCTTGCACGCTGCGTCACTGCCTGGTAGTCGCCGTTTGCCGCCGGACCGGTCAGACTACTGCCGATGCCGACCGCCAGCGCGCCATTTTCGAACCAGGCGGCCAGGTTATCCACGCTGACGCCCCCAGTCGGCATCAATGGCGCCTGCGGCAGCGGCGCACGCAGCGCCTTGATATACGCAGGCCCGAACACTTCTGCCGGGAAGACCTTGATGATGTCCGCCCCCGCTTCTAGCGCCGTGACGATCTCGGTCGGCGTCATCACGCCGGGCATCGACAATACCTGGTAGCGCTGGCACAGGCGAATGGTGTCCACATTGACACTGGGCGAAATAATGAACTGGGCACCTGCCAGGATCGCCTGGCGCGCCGTTTCGGGGTCGAGCACGGTGCCGGCACCGAGCATCACTTCGGCACCATGCCGTTGGCGCAGCGTCCTGATCACGTCGAGCGTATCGGGCGTGGTGAATGCCACCTCCAGCGCCGTGATGCCGCCGGCAATACACGCTTCGGCCATTTGCAATGCCGCGTCAGCCGTGCCGGCGCGGACAATCGCCACCATACGTCGCTCAAGGATACCTTGAAAAATTGCGTGTTTCAACATGGGATTTCCGTTCTTTGAAGTAGTCAAACGTGGCTGCCGAAGCGCACCTCGGGCAAGCCGCACACATCAGCAAGGCGCGTATGGAACCAGCCACCAGCGCAGCGTGGCTGGCCCGAGGCCAGCGTTTCTACCACTCAGCGAAACTGCCATCCTTGTGTCGCCAGACCGGATTGCGCCAGCGGTGGCCGACAGCGGCGCGTTCCTTGACATACTCTTCGTTGATTTCGATGCCCAGGCCCGGTCCCTGCGGGATGGTCACGTAGCCCTTGTCGTAGGCAAATACCTCCGGATTTTTCACATAGTCGAGCAAGTCGTTGCTCTCGTTGTAGTGGATACCCAGGCTTTGCTCCTGGATGAAAGCGTTATACGACACCGCGTCCACTTGCAGGCAGGCAGCCAGGGCAATCGGCCCCAGCGGGCAATGCAATGCCACCGCCACGTCATAGGCTTCTGCCATGGTGGCGATCTTGCGGGTTTCGGTAATGCCGCCGGCGTGGGAAACGTCGGGCTGGATGATGTCGATATAACCTTCGCTCAGGATACGCTTGAAATCCCAGCGCGAATACAGCCGTTCGCCCAGTGCGAGTGGCGTGGTGCTCAGCGAGGCCAGCTCCTTCAACGCTTCATAGTTTTCGCTGAGCACCGGTTCTTCGATGAACATCAGCTTGTACTGTTCCAGTTCCTTGATCAGGATCTTTGCCATCGGCTTGTGCACCCGGCCGTGAAAATCGACGCCGATGCCGACATGCGGGCCGACGGCTTCACGCACCGCAGCGACGTTGGCCAATGTCGCTTCCACTTTTGCATAAGAATCGACGAACTGCAGTTCCTCGGTACCGTTCATTTTTACTGCGCTAAAGCCGCGCGCCACGGCATCCTTGGCCGCCGCAGCCGTATCGGCTGGGCGATCGCCGCCGATCCAGGAATACATGCGGATACTGTCGCGTACCGGGCCGCCCAGCAACTGGCTGACCGAGACGCCCAGTGCCTTGCCCTTGATATCCCACAGCGCCTGGTCGATGCCAGCCAAGGCACTCATGTGGATGGCGCCGCCGCGATAAAAGCCGCCGCGGTACAACACCGTCCAGTGGTCTTCGATATTGCGCGGATCCTTGCCGATCAGATAGTCGGCCAGCTCTTCAACGGCTGCAGCGACGGTGTGGGCGCGGCCTTCGACGACAGGCTCTCCCCAGCCAACCACACCTTCATCGGTCTCTATCTTCAAAAAACACCAGCGCGGGGGCACGATGTAAGTTGTCAACTTGGTGATCTTCATTGCTGCGTTCTCCTTGGTCGTGACGTCGGCTCAATGCCGCACCATTTTGCATGATTTCTGCTTAACTTCTATTACTCGGCATTCATATCGGCAACACGCGTCAGCAGACCGGCCGCCAGCGCCAGCTGCCACAAGCCGCGTTCGGTCGCTTGCGCCGCCACTTCGATCTGTTCAATGCCATAGGCTCTGAGGGCACGCATGTAACGCTCGCACAAGGCGGCATCACCAATCAGTATGACGCGCGGAAACTGTTGGCCTTGCCCCAGCTGCAAGGCTTTCAAAGCTGCAATTTCATGGCCGATCAACAGCCCTGACAGATATTCGCGCTGGCCAGCGCCATCGAGTACGCCGGTCAAGCCCAGCGTGCGTGTGCTGAAGATGGTCGACAGCACGCCAGCATGTCCGGCCGGTGTTTGCGCCACCAGGACGCCACGGTCGAATGCGAAATGATCATCACTGCCGCTATCGCCCGCTTGCATGCCGCGCCCAAGAATGGAGTGCGCGCATAACAAGGCATACAGTTCGCCAGTCATGAAGGTGCTGAAATGCGTAATGTGGCTCTGCATGTCACTGTCCTGCCTGCGTATCCCTACCCATTTTGAATGGGTGCCAGGCAGGCCGATCAGGACCTCGTCCAGTTCCGTGCGCGAGCTGTCCTGATCGGTATCGAACATGCTAAGCGCACCGATCACTTGCGTTTCTTCGCCACGCATCACATTGGGCAGTGCGGAGTTCTGGATCAGTCCAGGCACGATATGCACGATTTTCCCAGTGCGGGTGCGTACCGTGTTGAGCGTGCTGCCAATCTGGCCGAGCGTAATCGGTATCGACAGATAGGGTGTTTCACGCCAGCCCTCTCGGCTGCCGACCATGCCGGCCGCGATCACGGGGGCGTCCGGCGCGGCACGCAGCCAATCACCGCAAGCCTGTTCAAAGGCAAGCTCAAAGCCCGTCTTGTCATCGGCACCGTCGGCACCATCGGCACCGGACTCTTTCGCCGGCGCGACGTCTGGCAGGCGCATTATGCCCCATGGCAAGGAACGCAATTCCAATACCTGACCATCCACGCCGAGGCGATAAGCCCGCAACGACGAGGTCCCCCAGTCGAGTGCGATTAGCTGTGTTTGACACTGCATCTGATTCATGGGCATGTTCGGAAAGGTTTCCGCAGGAAGGATTTTGACGTAGTCTAGGTGAAGCTACAGGGACTGTCAATATATGATATTGAATACCAATATATGGGATTTTTTAACATAAATTAGCTACTTTTTCGCCGATTCGCGTTGAAACGGGTATCCTATGCCGATTTCCCCATATGGATTCTCATGATGCCCAAGCCCCCCAACTCGACTGCCGCGCATCAAAATAATGCTGCCCCTACTGGCACACAGACACTGACGCGCGGGTTGGCGGTACTGCAAGCGGTCGCTGGCGGTGCGCGTGAGCTAATGGATATTTCGCGGGCAGTCGGCACCACGCGCAGCACGACGCACCGGCTGGCGAGTTGCCTGGTGCAGGAGCGCTATCTGCGCTTTACGCCAAATGCCGGCTATGTGCTGGGGCCGAAGTTGATTGAGCTGGGTTTTCAGGCGCGCGAAGAGGTCTCGCTGGTGGTCGCTGCACGCCCCTACCTGAAGCAATTGGCAGAGCAGTCGGGAGACACCATTCATTTGGCCTTGCGCGATACGGACGATGTGCTTTACCTGGACAAGATTCCAGGAAAAAGAGGCCTGGAAATGCGTTCAAGAGTCGGTCATCGGATGCCGCTCGCAACCACCGGCGTCGGCAAGGCATTGATGCTGGAAATGCCAGAGACTGATTGGGAGTATTTTTACCAGAAGGCCAATGCGGCAACGAGCGCTGGCACTGCCAAGCTGGTGCCAAAGCATAGCTGGACCGAGTTTCGCGACCGGATGCGTCAATATGCGCAGGGTGGCTATGCATTCGACCTGGAAGACAATGAGCCGTCGATTCGCTGCGTATCGGCGCCAATATACGATGCCGGTCAAACCCTTGTGGCTGCGGTCAGCGTTTCCAGTACCGTACCCTACATGTCGCTCAAGCGCATGCAATCGTTGATTGAGACCGTCAAGCAGGCGGCCATGGATATCTCTGCCGAACTAGGCGCGACTGCCGCCACGAAGGGCGTTGGCGCAAACGGCAAGTGAGCGCAGCCATCGGCAAGTCCAGCAGATTCAGGCGCCGCTAAGCGGCGCGAGGGCCCACTTGGCGTCAGCATAAGCGAGCTCGGCGAACAGATCGAACTCGACCAGTGGCACAGGATGCCCAAACAGGTAACCCTGGAAGGCCTTGCAGCCCAGGCTGAACAGGTAGGCGCGTTGCGCATCCGATTCGACGCCTTCGGCGATCGCCTCGATCCCCATATTGCGTGCCAGCGTGAGGATGGTCTTGATGATTGCGGCATCATCCGGGCTGGTCAGGATGTCGCGCACGAAGGAGCGGTCGATCTTCAACTCGCAAATGGGCAAGCGCTTGAGATAGGTCAACGAGGAATAGCCGGTGCCAAAGTCGTCGAGCGAGATGCCCACGCCCTTGGCCTTGAGCGCTTCCATCTTGGCGATGGTCTGGACGACGTCGTCGAGCAGCAGGCTCTCGGTCAGTTCCAGCTTGAGCTTGCGCGGATCAGCACCGCTCGCTGCCAGCACGGCGAGCACGCGCTCGACAAAGTCCACCTGGCGGAATTGGCGCGGGCTGACGTTGATGGCGAGACAAAAAGACGCCGTCGCCGGCCGCGCCGCCCACGCAACAAGCTGGGCGCAGGCCGTTTCCAGCACCCAGTGGCCCAGTGGCAGGATCAGGCCAGACTCTTCCGTGGCCGCAATGAATTCGACCGGCGGCACCATTCCGCGCTGCGGGTGGTGCCAACGTAGCAGCGCTTCGGCGCCCACCAGGCAACTGGCGCCGTCGACCTGGGGCTGATAATAGAGCTGAAACTGGCCCTGCTGCAAAGCAATGCGCAGATCATTATCGAGGTTGGTGCGAGCCGATACCACGGCCTGCATGGTAGGGTCGAAAAAGCACAGGGTATTGCGGCCAGCCGCCTTGGACTGATACATGGCAAGGTCGGTCTGCTTAAGCAGGGCTTCCACGTCTTCGCCTTGTCCAAGGAACAAAGTGATGCCGATGCTCGCAGTACAGGCGTGCTGGAACTGATCGAGCACATACGGCAGCATCATCTGCTCGAGGATTTTCTCGCCCACCAGCCGGGCATGTTTGGCCGCCGCGAACGGGTCGTTGTCCATCCCTTCGAGCATGACGATAAATTCATCACCACCCAGGCGGGCTACCGTGTCGCTCTCGCGTACGCAGGTGCAAAAGCGCTGCGCCGCCTGCTGCAGCAGCAGGTCGCCCATATTGTGGCCGAGCGTATCGTTAAGATCCTTGAAGTTATCCAGGTCGATGAACAATAAGGCGCCGTGCAAGCCCGTGCGCATCGATGCGGCAAGCGCATGCTGCAGACGTTCCATCAGGCAACGCCGGTTTGGCAAGCCGGTCAGGAAGTCATACAAGGCGAGGTTGCGGATTTCCTCTTCCGCTGCCTTGCGCGCGGTAATATCGGTCAGCGCACACACATAGTGCGAGACGTTGCCGTTCGCGTTTCTGACGGCTGTGACCACCAGCGATTCCGGATAAGACTCGCCATTCTTGCGGCGGTTCCAGATTTCGCCGTGCCAGCTCCCCTCCTCCTCGATCGTCTGCCAGATCGCGGCACTAAATGTCGCGTTGTGGCGGGACGGGTCGAGCAGCAGCAACTCGCGGCCGGCCACATCCCTGGCGGCAAAGCCGGTAATGTCGGTGAAGGCACGGTTGCTGCGCAAGACCAGGTGCGCGGCATCCGTGATCACCATGCCCTCCTGCGATTCAAAGGCAGCCGCAGCCACGCGCAAATCGGCTTCGACCCGCTTGGTTTCGCGCAAGTACAGCACGACCGCGAATGCAGCAACGATCAAGGTGCCTCCCATCACTGCGACCAGGACGAACAGCCAGAGACGTTGCGTGTGCAGACGCGTCAGGTCGTCGAGCGGACGCGGCACGTACACGCTGATGGCGTCGCCCGCGAGGTCCTTGGTGCCCAGAACGACTGGCATATCATCGGCTCCCAGCCGCATCGCACCGGGTAGCTCCCGTTCGCCCCAGGGGGTGATAGCCAGCGGCTCGAAGCTGCTGCGCAAGTAGTGCCGCACGCGGCTCTCGATAGTCATGGCGGCGACCGTGGCCCCCGGGAGGGTGCGAAATGCGTAGCGCTTGTCCGGCGAAAACACGATGACACCGTTGGCGTCCACCAGGAAGGCCGTGGTTTGGCGGGTCCAGGGCGACAAGGTCTGCAGATTGCGCTTGACCACGGCTGCACCCAGGAAGCGGCCCTGTTCGATCAAAGGATACGCATAGAACAAGCCGGCGACCTTGCTGACGCGCCCTACCGCATATTGATGGCCAGGCCCACCAGCGCGCGCCTGCAGAAAGTAATCGCGGTCAGCATAGTTGATGCCGACGAAACTCTCGGGCTTGCCAGCATTGCTGGCGGCGATGCTGTCCCCAGCGGCATTGACAACCCAGATCGCGTCTGCATTGAAACTGGAGGCGGCGAACGCCAGCGCGCTGTTAAGCTCATCGAGTTCGCGGTCGCGCGTCCACACCTGCTTGCGTTCGGCTGGCGCGAGTGCCGACGCGGTGGCGTCGGGGCCAAAGCGGCGCAGGATGCGGCGCGTCGTGCCGTCGTGCACCATCACCTTCGGGATGCCCTTGAGCAATTGCAGGCTATCCTCGATATTTGCTGCGATGCCCTCAGCCTGCTGGCGGGCTAGTTGTGTTTCCTGCTGCACGATATCGTCGGCGAGCCGGCGGTGGAAATAATCGACACTGATGGTTGCAATCACGGCCCACAACACAATGAGCAGGCCAATCAGCCGGTACGAGCGCTGAAAGGAAAACAATTTATGTTTGCCGACATAGGTCGCGACAATGGTACCGATGATAATGACGCTGGTAGCGGTCAGGACGATGGCGGCAAGAAAGGTCGGACTGATCTGCGAGTCGACCATCTTGCTGTCGCCGTCGCGCACGAAGTAGGCGGCCGCCATGGCCGTGTAGTGCATGCCGGCCACTGCCAATCCCATCACGCCGGCGCATAGCGCCGGCCAGGCCTGCAGCCGGAATTTCATCCACAGGGCGAGCGCTGCCAGCAGCACCGCCACCACGATCGACAGCAGGAATAGCTTCAAATCGTAGCGAATGATGCCATCGAGGTTCATGGCGGCCATGCCAGAATAGTGCATGGCGCCGATGCCTGCACCTAGCAGGAGGGCGCCCACGCCCAGGCGCAATGGACTGATCTGGCGGTGGCTGATCACGTTCAACGCCAGCGTGCAGGCCAGCATGGCTGGAATGGTGGAGAAGAAGGTGAGCCGGTAGTCATAACTCCTGGTGCAGGGCAATGTGAAGGCCAGCATGCCGACAAAATGCATCGCCCAGATACCCAGGCCCAGGCACAGGCCTCCGACGACTAGCCACAAGCGCCGGTGACTCTTTGTTGCCACAACGTGGCGGGAAACGAGCAGCGCGGCGTAGGATGCGAACATGGCGACGACGAGCGACAGCGTGACGAGTACCGGGTCGTACAGGCCTGTATAGAGCAGGCTGCTGTCGGGGGCCGCAACGACAAGATGTAGAAATTCAAGCAATGTAGTGTCCAGAGAAGGTAATGCAAAAAGCCTAGCCAAGGAACATTATCAGTACGAAATTGCTATTCGGGTGTCGCCCGACGAAAAGTGTTCGTTTTTTAATTACTCATCAAATAATAGCAAGAAACATTCTTAAAAGAATTTTCTTGTTTAAGGTGGCCTCTTTCTTTGATTCGCATTGCTGGACCCGCTTCGATAAGCTTACCGCAGAAGCAAGATAGTTTCCATATTGCAATAACTACACAGGAATCCGACGTCTCCCCAGATGCGAAGGGCCGAGTAGAGGCCATACAAGAGCTGATGCTTTGGCGCCATACAGCCAGCTCAGTCAACTAGCTGATTCGCCCCATGAACGCGGGCCTGTGGTGCGTGAAGCTGCCGCGCAGTGGCAGCAGTTGGGCGATTCGGAAAGGCTAGCCGCTGCAGGCCCAATGCCTTCAAGTGATCGCTGGCGGCGCGCATGAATCAGCAATCCAGGCACCCGATTTCGGCACTGCACGCAGGGCTGCCAATCATGGGAAATGACGCTTGCACACCGATAGTGTGTGTCCCCCCCTCTACAACAGAGGTGCAAGTATTGAGCAATTCGGGTTGCACAGCAGCGACAGGGATTTTCAACGAGCGACGTAAACGAAAAAGGGCTACAAGCCGAAGCATATAACCCTTTTATTTACTGCGAATACTTGGTGCGTTGGCCGGAATCGAATACAGCGATGAGAAATCAGGCAACATCCAAAAACACCATCAAAAGCACCAACATCCGGGCTCGTCTTCGCCAGTTCGGTTCCTGAAGGAACTTTTTAAGCAACTTTTCACGTCTCACTCTCCGGCATTTGACTTCAAAATTTACGGATATGTTCCCATCAAAGAAAAGGGTACGTGACATATTTACAGCGTAAGCATCCAGCCGCCACATCTATCCGTAAGCGTAAAGCCACATGCCACGATGGTAGGCTCAAATTCCCTCGAGACTCACCGCGCGCACTGCAGCTCGCAGCTGCGCGTGCAACTGGGCCAGCTCCTCATCGCGCAGGTCGGGGAACATGATCTGCTCCACCTCCCTCACCCTGGCGTCACAATCACGCAAAATCGCCTGCCCCTCTTCGGTCAGGCTGATCTGGATGATACGGCCATGCGACGGATCTGGCTTGCGCTCGATCCAGCCTCTCGCCTCCATTGCCTTCACCATCTCATTTGCCGACTGCGGCGAAATCATCGTGCGCACCGCCAGCTGCGCATTCGACAGCGAGCCCAACGTGCGGAACACCGACAGCGCCGTGTACTGCG
This sequence comes from Janthinobacterium woesei, assembly GCF_051380875.1. Taxonomy (NCBI): domain Bacteria; kingdom Pseudomonadati; phylum Pseudomonadota; class Betaproteobacteria; order Burkholderiales; family Oxalobacteraceae; genus Janthinobacterium; species Janthinobacterium woesei. Next base: position 89,174 of record NZ_JBNYXW010000011.1, on the reverse strand, counting down.
CCACCGTCAGCCCGCACGGCGCCACCCGTGCAGCCGCCCAACTGGACGACGTCGACCAGGCAATCGCGGCCGCGCAACAGGCGTTTCCGGCATGGGCAGCAATGTTGCCTGGCGCCCGCCGTGCGCTGTTGCAGAAGGCGGCGGACGTGATGGAAAGCCATCGCGCCGAATTCGTCGCGCGCGGCGTCGCCGAAGCCGGCGGCGGCCCCGTCTGGTACTGGCGCGCGCCTGCCCTGACGTCTGAAGCGTTCGACGCGGATGGCTACTACTGCACCGGCGATGCGCATCGACCAGCGCGAGCTGACCGACAAAGGCTCCGTTAATCAAGCTGCCGTGCTGACGCGGCGCGCTGCGGTGGTCGAGCGCATGTACGACGGCACGGAGGCTCAACCGATATTCGCAGCACAACTGGGCTAACCAGCATAACTATAAAGGAGACGATATGAAACTGAAGACCCTCGCCTGCGTGGCAGTAGCCGCTGTCTTGCCTAAGCTCGCCTATGCACAAGACACGATCCGCATCGGCGTCATCGCCGCACTCAGCGGTCCGTTCACCAACATCGGCAAGCCGTTCGAGGACGGTATCAAGACCTTCATGCAGCAGCACGGCGACCAGGTAGCCGGCAAGAAGATTGAAATCATCTACCGCGACGACGGCGGCATCAACGCCGAGATGTCCAAGCGCGCCGCGCAGGAACTGATCGCACGCGAGAAGGTGAGCTTTTTGATCGGTTTCTCGCTGACGCCAAGCGCGCTCGCGGTTGCACCGATCGCCACCCAGGCCAAAATACCGATGATCGTCATGAACGCGGTCACTACCGGCATCACTGCGAAGTCCCCGTACATGCTCCGCACCGGCATGACGATGCAGCAGATGACCGAGCCATTCGGCACCTGGACCGCCAAGAACAGCCTTTCACCCCACCAGCCAGCAGGACCGCACGCAGCCCCAAAGCGCCGCGTGCACATGTACGCATGCAGCCACGCGCCCGGCCACCGTGCGCCTATCCGAAGGTCGCTAAATATAAAGGTAGCGGCCAGCGTCAGCTGCCAGTAGTCAGACGATGGACCGGATCTTCGCGTTCGCGAGCGTGGATCGATGTGTCGTCGCGCTCGCCGTTCACGCTGATAGACGAGGGCTCCTGCTTCGCCGGCACGCTGCTCGAAATCGCCCTTAGCGCCGACCGCATCAACGAAGTTCCGGGCGAGCACCGCGCCAACCAACTATGACCTGCGCAACCTATTCCAGATTAACGTCGAAGGAGGCCGCCACTTATAGCGATGGTCAACCTGCTGCGCAAGTACTTCGGCCGCGACGGCCGCGAAGAAGCCGAGGCCAGCCGGGACTGCGCGCTCTGTGGGCAGATTGAGCGGGATGCCGCCTCGGGCGCGCCAGATCAGTGCGTCGCGAGAGGCGCTCAACTGCGTTCCAGATATTGTCGCCATCTTGATGTTGGCTTCATCTCGCCTGGCCGAGGGCACTCGTGCAGCCTCCATTCCTGTCATTGCAACGACCGCTTCGACCACATCACATCCAGACTTGCCATTTTTATTTAGTTATCTCAAATAACTTTATATGGACTAATTTTAGTTATTGGATATAATCAAATTGTCGCCAAAAATGAAAGAATCCCTTATGTCCTCCGAAGATATTCAACTAGAGATCTGTGGTGCCCACAATGAGATAGCCGTGATCCGCCTGACACGCCAGAAAAAGCGCAACGCGCTCAACGACGGCTTGATACTGGCGATCCGGAATCTGTTTGACAACCTCCCTGCCACGGTGCGCGCAGCAGTGATCGAAGGCGAGGGCGAGCATTTTTGCGCAGGCCTGGACCTTTCCGAACTCCAGGAGCGTGACGCCGGCCAGGGCATGCAGCATTCCCGCATGTGGCACGCCGCGCTCGAGCGCGTGCAATTCGGCCCGGTGCCAGTCATTGCCGCGCTGCATGGTGCGGTGGTGGGCGGCGGCTTGGAGCTGGCCAGCGCTTGTCACATCCGCGTCGCCGATGAGTCGACCTTCTACGCCTTGCCCGAGGGCTCGCGCGGCATCTTTGTCGGCGGCGGTGGCGCAGTGCGCATTCCGCGACTGATCGGCGCTGCACGCATGGCCGACATGATGTTTACCGGTCGCGTCTACAACGCGCAAGACGGCGAGCGTATCGGTCTCGCGCAGTATCTGGTGCCAACGGGAAGTGCCTTTGCCCGAGCATTTGAACTGGCCGAGCGCATCGCCAAAAACGCACCGCTGACCAATTACGCCTTGATGCATGCCTTGCCCCGGATTGCCGAGCAGCCGGCGGATCAAGGCTTGTTCACCGAAGCCATGATGGCAGCCATCGCCCAAAGCGCACCGGAAGCAAAAGAACGGGTACGTGACTTCCTCGAAGGACGCGCCGCAAAAGTTCAAAAAGCATGACCCTCATGGAGGAGACAAAAAATGAAAAAAATGACCGAACAATACCGCACTTTGCACTTCGGGGTGACCCGTGGCGTGCTCAGTGAAGGCGCCAATGGCATAAGCTATTTTAAAGCTGAGCAAACGCTCACGCCATTCGCCGCGCGCATGACCGACCGGCTGGTGGAGTGGGCCAATACTTGCCCTGATCGCATCTGGCTGGCTCAACGCGTCCGCAACGCCGATGGCAGCACGGGCGATTGGCGCCATATTACTTATGGGGAGGCGCTCGCCTCTGCGCGCGATATTGCTCAGGCCTTGCTGGAACGCGGCCTGAGTGCGGAGCGCCCGGTATTGATCTTGAGCGAAAACGATCTCAACCATGCCTTGCTCTCGATGGCTTGCATGTTGGCCGGCATTCCCTGGTGCGCGCTATCGCCGCCTTACTCGACCATCAGCACCGATTATTCCAAGCTGCGTCATGCAGTCACGACCCTGACGCCCGGCCTGGTGTTCGCCAGCAATGCAGGTCGCTACGGCAAGGCGGTACTGGCAACCATTGCGCCCGACGTCGAAGTGGTGTTTACCCAAGGAAGCCTGGAGAACCGACCTTGCACCAATTTCGCCGCGCTATTGGCGACCCCGGCGACCCCGGCGGTCGATGCTGCGATCGCGGCGACCGGACCGGAAACCATCGTCAAATTCCTGTTTACCAGCGGTTCGACCAAGCTGCCCAAGGCTGTGATCAATACCCAACGCATGTGGTGCGCAAATCAACAGCAGATGCGCCAGTCCATGCCGGTGCTGACTGAAACGCCGCCGGTGCTGGTGGATTGGTTGCCCTGGAATCATACGTTTGGCGGGAATCATAACTTCGGCATGGTGCTCTATAACGGCGGCACGCTGTACATCGACGAGGGCAAGCCGGTACCGGCGCTGATCGGCGAAACGCTGCGCAACCTGCGCGAAATCGCGCCGACGCTCTACTTCAATGTCCCGACCGGATTCGAGGCGATCGCGAATGCGATGAAGACTGACCTTGTGTTGCGGAAAAATTTCCTCTCGCGCGTCAGCATGTGCTTTTATGCCGGCGCCTCACTGGCCCAGCCGGTCTGGGATAGCCTGTTCGAAAGCGAGGAAGCCGAACTGGGTCAGCGCATTGTGATGGCCAGTGGCCTGGGTATGACCGAATCGAGTCCATTCGGCCTGTTTGTCACCAGCGCCAACGTCAAGGCCGGCGACCTCGGGCTGCCAACGCCAGGCATGGAACTCAAGCTGGTGCCGAACAACGGCAAGACCGAGGCGCGTTACCGCGGGCCCAACATCACTCCCGGCTACTGGCGCGCAGCGGAGGAAACCGCCAGGCATGTGGACGAGGAAGGCTTCTTCTGCACCGGCGACGCCCTGAAATGGATCGACGAACAGGATGTTCACCAGGGCTTGCGCTTCGACGGCCGCATTGCCGAAGACTTCAAGCTGCTCACCGGCACCTTTGTCAGCGTGGGGACGCTCCGCTCGACGATCATCGTGGCCGGCACCCCGCTGGTCCAGGATGTCGTCATCACAGGCCTGGACAAGCATGAAGTGGGCGCGATGGTGTTCCCGAATATAGGCGCCTGCCGTGCAGTGAGCGGATTGGCCCCCGATGCTCTTGTCAATGAGGTGCTGTCGAGCGCGCCAGTGCTCGCGTATTTCCAGGCGGTGCTCGACAGTTTGGCCGCTACCGCCACCGGCAGCGCTACCCGGATTGCCCGGCTCTGCCTGTTGGCGGATCCGCCAACGATAGACAGCGGCGAGCTGACCGATAAAGGCTCCATCAATCAGCGTGCGGTACTGACGCGACGTGCCGAGACAGTCGAGGCGCTGCATAGTGGCGCCTTGCCCAACCCTCTGCAACCCCGTTCCAGCTAACCGCGTCAACGATTGACGCTTCATGAGGATATTAAATATGGCAACCAAAGGTTTATTCAGCAAGTTTGACGATGTATGGATGCTCGACGGCGTACGGACCCCGATGGTCGATTATTGCGGCGCACTCGGCCACATTTCGCCGACCGATCTGGGAATCAAGGCGGCGCGCGAGGCGCTCAAGCGCAGCGGCGTCGCAGGCGCACAGATTGGCTCGGTAATCGCCGGCAATATGGCGCCAGGCGACTTCGACCAGTTTTTCTTGCCGCGCCATATCGGTCTCTACGCCGGCGTACCGGTCGAGGTGCCGGCGCTGATGGCGCAGCGCATCTGCGGCACAGGATTTGAATTGTTCCGCCAGGCAGGTGAGCAGATCCAGGCCGGCGCGTGCGACACCGCGCTGGTGGTCGGCACCGAGAGCATGACGCGCAACCCGATTGCCGCGTTTGATCACCGCACCGGTTTCAAACTGGGTGCGCCGGTCGCCTTCAAGGATTACATGTGGGAGGCGCTGAAGGATCCGGCGGCCGGGATCAACATGATCGAAACGGCGGAAAACCTGGCGAAAAAATACGCGATTACCCGTGAAGAGGTCGATGCATTTGCCTCGGCATCGTTTGCCAAGGCGGTCGCGGCCCAGGAGGATGGCTTTCATGCCGGCGAGATCGTCGCCGTCATCAGCGAGCAATTCGAACTGCCCGGCTATCAAACGCGCGCGATCCGCCTGCAAGGAAAGATCACGGAAGTCGCCCACGATACCCATGCACGTATTTCTCCAGCCGATGTGTTGGGCAAGCTCAAGCCGGTGTTGCCGGACGGTGTGCAGACCGGCGGCAATAGCGCCGCCCTGGTCGATGCCGCCGCCGCGGCAGTGGTCGCTTCGGGTAGCTACGCCCGCGCTTGGGGCAGCGAGAATGGCAAGCAGCCGCTGGCCCGCGTGGCCGCTGCCGCCGTCGTTGGCGTGCCGCCCGAAATCATGGGGATCGGCCCGGCCCCGGCGATCCGCCTGCTGCTGGAACGCGCCGGTTTGACGCTGGAGCAGATTGGCCGGTTCGAGATCAACGAAGCGCAAGGGGCGCAAACCCTGGCCGTGGCGCGCGAGCTTGGACTCGACTTGAACCGGCTGAACGTGAATGGCGGCGCGATCGCCTTGGGCCATCCGCTGGCCGCGACGGGCGTGCGCCTGACCATCACGCTGGCGCGGGAAATGAAACGATCCGGCGTGCGCTGGGGTATTGCCAGTGCTTGCATTGGGGGTGGGCAGGGCATCGCGCTGTTGCTGGAAAATCCGGAAGCGCTGTGAGCGCAATCGCTTGAACCGATACTGAAAACGAGAACAGAAAGGGTAGACCGCATGAATATTCAAGGAACATCGGCGTTGGTCACGGGCGGCGGTTCGGGCCTGGGCGAAGCAACTGCGCGCGAACTGGCCCGCCTTGGCGCCAGGGTCGCCGTGCTGGACCTGAATGGGGCGCATGCAGAAAAAGTGGCGGCCGACATCAATGCCGCGCAGGGAGCGGGCACGGCCTTCGCGGTGCAATGCGACATTACGCAGACCGACAGTCTGCAAGCGGCCCTGGATGCGGCTGCGCAGGCGCTGGGCCCGGCCCGGATCCTGATGAACATTGCCGGCATCGGCAGTGCCAAACGGGTCGTCGGCAGGGATGGCAGTCCGGCGCCGCTGGAGGACTTCAGCAAGGTCATCAACGTTAACCTGCTCGGCACGTACAACGCGAGCCGGCTGTTTGCCGCTGCCTGCGCGCGCCTCGAACCGCTGGAAGACGGGGAACGTGGCGTCATCCTGTTTACCGCCTCGGTGGCCGCGTTCGACGGGCAGGTTGGCCAGCAAGCCTACAGCGCATCCAAGGGTGGGCTGGTCAGCATGACGCTGCCGATGGCGCGCGACCTGGCGCAATCGGGTATCCGCGTGTGCACGATCGCGCCTGGCCTGTTCTCCACCCCGCTGATGCAGACGCTGCCGGAAGCGGTGCAAGTGTCGCTCGCTGCCAGCATTCCCTTTCCGCAGCGCCTGGGCAAACCGGAAGAGTTTGCCCGGCTTGCCGCGCACATCGTCACCAACGTGCACCTGAACGGCGAGGTGATCCGCCTTGACGGCGCATTGCGCATGGCGCCCCGCTGAAAGCACAAGATGAGCAAAACCATTGTGTATGAGGTCAACGTCATGTTTGGCGATTGTGACCCGGCAGGCATCGTCTTCTTCCCAAACTTTTTGAAATGGATGGACGCTTCGTCGCTCAATTTCTTCGTGCAATGCGGGGTCCCGCCCTGGCGCGAACTGGTGAAGACGAGCAACATCATTGGCACACCTCTGCTGGAAATCAATACCAAGTTCATGCGGCCGGCCACGTATGGCGAGACACTGCAGATCCACACCAGCGTCGAGGAATGGCGCGACAAGGTATTCGTCCATCGCCACATCGTCAAGCGCGGCGACGAGGTGCTGTGCGAAGGGACCGAAGTGCGCGCCTTTTGTGTCCGCCTGCCGGACAACCCGGAGCGTATCAAGGCGATCGCCGTACCAGAAGATATCAAGATGAAATGCAGTTGAGTTTGGCAGTTGTGGTTGGTAGGTGATTCATCCTGGGCATTACTAAAAAAATTAAAGGAGACATTCATGAGACTGAAAAAAAATGCGGCCTGCGTCGCCATCGCTTTGCTCGTATCCGGTTCCGCACTGGCCGACATCACGATCGGCGTGAGCCTGCCATTGACCGGTCCTGCTTCCGGCCTGGGCATACCGGTCAATCAACAGATGAAGCTGTGGCCGGCAACGATCGGCGGCGAAAAAGTCAAGCTCATCATTCTCGATGATGCGACCGACCCGACCAACGGCGCGAAAAACGCTAGCCGCTTCGTGACCGACGACAAGGTCGACATCATTATCGGTTCGGTCGCCACGCCGCCCGCGACGACGATTGCCGCGGTAGCGGCCGATTCGGGCACGGTGCAACTGTCGCTGTCGCCGGTCGTTCTGCCGCCAGGCAAGGATGGCTGGACCTTCCGCATGCCGCAATCGAACGCGGTCATGTCGCACGCTATCGTCGGCTTGATGACGAAACAGGGCGTCAAGACGGTCGGCTTCCTTGGCTACACCGACGTGTATGGCGAAAGCTGGCTGAAGGATTTTACGGCCGAGGCCAATAAACATGGCATCAAGGTCGTGGCGGCAGAGCGCTTCTCGCGCGCCGATACCAGCGTGACCGGCCAGGTACTGAAACTGGTGTCCGCCAATCCCGATGCGATCTTGATCGTGGCGTCCGGCAGCGGTGCGGCGATGCCGCACATGGCGGTCGTCGAGCGTGGCTACAAGGGCAAGATTTACCAGACGCATGCCGCCGCCTCGCGCGACCTGATGCGCGTCGGCGGCAAGAGCGTGGAAGGTGCGTATGTCGTGTCCGGCCCCGCAGTGATCGCGGAACAGCTGCCTGACAACCATCCATCCAAAAAAATAGCGATTGACTTCGTCCAGCAGTTCGAAAAAACGTACGGCCCGGGCTCGCGCAATCAGTTTGCCGGCCATAGCTATGACACCGTGCTGGTACTGGAAAAAGCCATTCCCATCGCCCTCAAAAAGGCCAGGCCTGGCACCAAGGAATTTCGCGCTGCGCTGCGCGACGCACTGCAAACCATGGGCCGCACCGTCGTATCGCATGGCGTGGTCAACTGGACCGCGGCCGATCATTGGGGTTATACGCCTGAAACCGGCGTGATGCTGAAGGTCGTCAACGGCGACTGGAAAGTCGAATAACACCCAGTTAGTACCGGCGCACGCAGCGAGGCTGGTCGGCCCCGCTGCGCGCGACAAAAAAACTTTTTTGCTCACTGCAAGGCATTCTCATGGACTTTTCGATCGCTAGCATTTTGATGCTGGACGGCCTGACCAATGGCGCTATCTATGCGTTGCTAGGCTTGGCTACCGTGCTGGTATTCACCGTCACGCGGATCATTTTCATTCCGCAAGGTGAGTTCGTTGCCTATGGCGCTTTGACATTGGCCATCCTCCAGACCGGAAAAATTCCGGGAACCGTCTGGTTACTCCTGATCATGGCGCTGATCGCCGCAGCATTGGATGGCTTTGCCGCTTGGCAGCGCTACCGCAAACCTGCCGCCGCGCTGAAATCGGCGCTCAGGACGCTGGCAATCCCGGTGGTAATCGCCGGCGTGACCGTCTGGGCCGCGCCGCTGCAGCTGCCCTTGCTCGTGCAAGCGCTGCTCAGCATTGGTGTCGTCGCTGCGTTCGGCCCGCTGGTCTACCGCCTGGCGTACCAGTCGCTGGCCGATGCCACCTCGCTGGTTCTGCTCATCGTTTCAGTCGGCGTGCATTTCGCCATGACCGGTCTCGGTCTGCTGTTTTTTGGCGCCGAAGGATACCGCAATCCGTCGTTCTGGGATATGCGGCTCGCGCTCGGCCCGGTCAATCTCAGCGGACAGACCATCATCATCGCTGCCGTCTCGGTCGCACTGATCGTGATGTTGTGGTTATTTTTCGAGCGTTCGATCTATGGCAAGGCGCTGCGCGCGACGGCCGTCAACCGTCTCGGCGCGCGCTTGATGGGGATCTCCTCGCAGTCGGCCGGACAGCTGACCTTTGCCATGGCGGCATTGATAGGCGCCCTGTCCGGGATGCTGATCGGACCGACCACCACGGTGTTTTATGACTCCGGTTTCCTGATTGGCCTGAAGGGCTTCGTGGCCGCGGTCGTGGCTGGTCTTTCAAGCTACCCCGGTGCATTGTTCGGGGCCCTGTTCGTCGGCATCGTCGAAGCATTCGGCGCTTTCTGGGCCAGTGCATTCAAGGAAGTCATCGTATTTACAATCATCCTGCCGGTGCTGCTGTGGCGCTCGCTGCGGGATGGCCATTCTACAGAGGAACACTGACATGCTGGCACGGCGTTATGGCATATGGGTACTGGTTGTAGTGCTGATCCTGGTGGCGGTATTGCCGCTGCCGGATTTCTGGATTACCCAGCTTAATTACATTGGTCTTTACAGCCTTGTTTGCCTAGGGCTGGTGCTGCTGACCGGCGTCGCGGGGCTGACATCGTTTGGCCAGGCCGCTTTCGTCGGCATCGGCGCGTACAGCACCGCCTGGCTGACACTCAATACGGGCTTGTCGCCGTGGATCACGCTGCTCATCGGTATCGGCTTGACGACGCTGTGCGCCCTGTTGCTTGCATGGCTGACGCTGAGGATGTCGGGTCATTACCTGCCGCTGGCGACGATGGCGTGGGGCCTGTCCTTGTATTACTTGATGGGCAATCTGGATGCGCTCGGCAAATACGATGGTTTGCTCGGCGTCGAGGGCCTGACGCTGTTCGGCTGGGAAGTTGGCCAGGGGCGCGGCTTTTATGCGCTGACCTGGGCCGTGGTCTTGGCGGCGGCACTGGCCATCACTCATCTGCTCGATTCGCGCGCGGGGCGTGCCATGCGCTCCCTGCGCAATGGCACGCATATGGCCGAGGCCATGGGCGTCAACACGCTGCGCTACAAGATCATGATCTTCCTGCTCGCGGCCATACTGGCATCGGTGTCGGGGTGGCTGTTCGCGCACTTGCAGCGCTCGGTTAATCCCTCGCCATTCGGTCTGAAGATGGGTATCGAATACCTGTTCATGAGCGTCGTGGGCGGCGTCGGCTATGTCTGGGGTGCGCTTGCCGGCGCGTTGCTGACCAAGTTGCTCGAAGACCAGCTGCAAGTGTTGTTGCCACAGCTGCTGGGCACCAGCGGCAGCTATGAGATTATCGTGTTTGGCCTCATCCTGGTGCTGATGCTGAAGTACCTGCCCGACGGCCTTTGGTCCTTCGTTGAAAAGCGCCTGCCGCGGCCGGACCGCAAAGTGGACTGGAGCGTGGCTGCTCCGTTGGCCGAGCGTGTCAAGCCGGCGCGCGACGAACTGGTTCTCGATGTGCGCAAGCTGCGCAAGCAATTCGGCGGCCTGGTCGCGGTCAATGACATCGACTTCCAGATTCGCGCCGGTCAAATCGTCGGCTTGATCGGGCCGAATGGGGCGGGCAAGTCCACCACCTTCAATCTGATCACCGGCGTGCTGTCCCTCAGCAGCGGGAGCGTGCTGTTCCGCGGGAAAGAGATAGGCGGGCTGCGTTCGCGCGATATCGCTGCGCGTGGTATGTCGCGCACCTTCCAGCACGTCAAGATGATTCCGGAAATGACCGTCCTGGAAAACGTCGCGCTCGGCAGCCATCTGCGCGGTAGCAAAGGCATGGCGTCAGCCATGCTGCGCTTCAATCGCGAGGAAGAGAAACAGCTGTTCCGCGAGGCGCAGCGCCAGCTTGAACGGATCGGCATGGGGGCTTACCTGCATGAGCAAGCCGGCAATCTGGCGATGGGACCGCAGCGTCTGATGGAAATTGCGCGCGCCCTGTGCAGCGATCCTGCATTGCTCCTGCTCGACGAGCCTGCCGCAGGCCTGCGCCACAAGGAAAAGCAAGCCCTTGCCGACGTACTGCGCCAGCTGCGCGCCGAAGGGATGAGCATCTTGCTGGTAGAGCACGACATGGATCTGGTCATGGATGTGTGCGATCACCTCGTCGTCATGGAGTTTGGCGCGCGCTTGACGGATGGCACGCCTGAGCAGATTCAGCAGAGCCCCAAAGTGCGCGCCGCCTACCTTGGTACCGATTTTTAAGGATTACTGATATGACCCATCCTCTTCTGCGTGTTCACAATCTGCGCGCCGGTTACGGCCGGGCCGAAGTCTTGCATGGCATCGACCTGCATGCCGACACCGGCCACGTGATTACCGTCCTCGGTCCTAACGGGGCCGGAAAATCCACGCTGCTCAATACTTTGATGGGTATTTTGCCGGGACAAGGCGGTATTGAGTTCAAAGGTGAATCGATTGCCGAGCTGACCCTGGAAGAACGCGTCATGCTGGGCATTGCGCTGGTACCCGAGCGGCGCGAACTGTTCGGCAGCATGCCGGTGGAAGACAATCTGATACTGGGCGGGTTCCGGCAAATGCGCTTGGGGAATGCGACCTGGCGCGACCGGATTGCCGATGTCTACGACCTGTTTCCCCGCCTTAAGGAAAGGCGGCTGCAACTGGCCGGTACCTTGTCCGGCGGCGAGCGCCAGATGCTGGCAGTGGGCCGCGCCATGATGTCACGCCCGAGCCTGCTGATGCTGGATGAACCGAGCCTTGGCCTGGCGCCGCTGGTTGTGCGCGAGATTTTCAACATCATTACCGAATTGCGTCAGACGGGCGTCACGATTTTGCTGATCGAGCAGAATGCGCGCGCCGCACTGGCCGTGGCCGATCATGGCTACGTATTGGAAATGGGGGCGATCAGCCTGACGGGTCCCGCCGCCGATCTGGCGCAAGATCCGAGGGTCATTGAATCGTATCTGGGCGCGGCGCGAAAGGCAGCAACATGAATGATTACCAACCTTCCACCGATGACATGCTGTTCCTGCTGTCCCGGGTCTTGAAGACCGAGGACCATTTACGGGCGCTGCCTGCCTACAGCGAGGTCGACGCGGAACTGATGCGGCAGGTGGTCGAAGAGGCCGGAAAATTTGTCGCGGCCGTGGTCGCGCCGCTCAACCGAAGCGGCGATGAAATCGGTGCCCGGTTCAGCGCGGGCGAGGTCACCATGCCGCCCGGGTTTCGCGACGCCTATCAATCTTTCTGGCAGTCTGGCTGGCCAGCGCTGGCAGCTGCACCGGAAGACGGCGGACAAGGTTTGCCGGCGGTCCTGGAAGCGATGCTGTACGAAATGCTGAGCGCGGCAAACCATGGCTGGACGATGGCGCCGGGTCTGCTGCATGGCGCCTACGAGTGCATCAAGCACCACGCCGCCGATGCGCTGAAGGAACGTTATCTCGAGAAGCTAGCCACCGGCGAATGGCTGGCCACGATGTGCCTGACCGAGCCCCAGGCAGGCAGCGATCTGGGCTTGGCGCGCACCAAGGCATTGCCGCAGGCCGATGGCAGCTATCAGCTCGACGGCACCAAGATTTTCATCTCGGGCGGCGAGCACGACATGACCGACAATATCGTGCATCTGGTGTTGGCGCGCCTGCCCGACGCGCCACCCGGACCGAAAGGTTTGTCGCTGTTTCTCGCTCCCAAATTCATGCCGGATGGCGCCAGGAATGCCGTGCATTGCGAGCGCATCGAAGAAAAGATGGGATTGCACGGCAGCCCGACCTGCGTGATCCGCTTCGATCAGGCGACCGCTTGGATCATCGGCGAGCCCGGCCGCGGCTTGAACGCGATGTTTGTGATGATGAATGCGGCGCGCCTGCATGTGGCGCTGCAGGGCATCGGTCTGCTCGACGCTGCCTGGCAGAAGGCCGATGCCTATTCGCGTGAGCGGCGCCAGATGCGCGCGCCGGGGCGCGCCAAATCGGTCGCGGAAGCCGATCTGATCAGCGAGCACCCGGCCATGCGCCGCATTCTCGATACGCAGCGCGCCTGGATCGACGCCGGCCGGGTACTGGCCTATCGTACGGCCCTGGAACTGGATCTGGCCAAATACCACCCGGAGGCCGCGCGACGCGATGCCGCGCAGCGCTGGTGCAGCCTGGTCACGCCGGTGCTCAAGGCGGCGTTCACGCAACAGGCGTTTTATGGCGGGAGCGAGTGCCTGCAGGTGTTTGGTGGCCATGGTTATGTGCGTGAGTGGGGCATCGAGCAAAACGTGCGCGATGCACGGGTTGCCATGATCTATGAAGGCACCAACGAAATCCAGGCGATTGATTTCCTGGTGCGCAAAGTACTACCCGATGGCGGCCAGGCATTGGCACTCTGGCTCGACGCGCTACGCGCAGACCTCGATGCGGCCCGGCCAAATGAGGCGCGGGTATTGGACCGGCTGGCGGCACTCGAAGTGCACACCGGCCAACTGTTGCGCGCTGCCGCGCACGACAATACCCTGGCGCATTGGGTCGCCGATGATTACTTGCGCGCTGTGGCATTGGTATTGCTCGATTGGGCATGGGCGCAAATCGGCCGTGCGGCCGCGCCCGCGATGCCGCGCTGGTCCGTGCCGGCGCAGGCGCTTGAACGCTGGGTGATGCCGGAACTGACGATGCGGTTTGCTATAATTGCAGCCGCCGTGGAGCAGGTGCCCCTGGTTGAAAACGCATCTTGAACCAGTCTACCCATGCCAACCGAAAATCCAAAACCCACCCCCAGTGTCGATGAGGTCGACACGCGTTACCTTGAAACCCTGGTCGGCTACAATGCCCGCCGCGCGGCATTGGCGGTGATCGGAGTTTTCATGGAACGCATGGCCGAGTATGACCTGCGGGTAGTTGATTTTTCAGTGGCATCGCTGATCCTGCATAATCCCGGCATCACGTCGCGCCAGTTATGCAGCGCGCTGGGGATGCTCCCGCCGAACTTGGTCAGCTTGGTCAATACGCTTGAAAAGCGTCGCCTAATCACCCGGCGCCCGCACCCGAATGATGGCCGGGCTTCCGGTTTGCATCCAACGCCTGAGGGTGCCGCGTTGATGCGCGCCGCCGAGAGCGCGGCATCGGAACTTGAATTTGTCGCGTCTTCGCGCCTGACTGTGGCGGAACGTAAGACATTGCTCCGGCTTTTGAAAAAAATATACCTCTAAGCGGAGGACTCCACTAAACTTCGGCTGAACCGACGCCAAAACCTACATGCGCCCCGCACTTCGTTAAGGCGGCCTGATCGGTGGTCATCGCCACGACCTTCCCGCATTCCAGATACCCCCTATCGCATTCAGCAAAATCTATCCCGGTGCAACCCAAGAATACGCATGCCGCTTTTTTGCTGATGTTCATGTCTATTTCTGCTCCCTCGGGGCCCATCCTCAACCGCATGTGCGGTGGCGAACACATATCGCCCAAGGCGAATTCCATACTCCAGTTCATTTCTTACGACCTCAAGGCTAATGTCAAAGTGCTGGGCGAGCACTTCGGCACCTTTGGTCGGAGACTTCGTACTTGGCAATCGTTCGTGAGCGCACATCGCTGATTAATGCGACCAAGGCAGCCTGCAATCTTGCAGCATCTTCATTATCAGTCGCATATTTCATTAATAGAATATTAATCTGCTCTGCGCACTGCTTCAGTCGTATCTGATCCATGTTTTTTTATGAAAAGCCATTGGCCACGGTCACACATTGGTTGCCGAACAATCGTCCGCTCTTGGTTGCACCGGCTCGGCAACATGCTCGGCCAGGCTGAAATCGCAAGCCCGCACTTGCCAGCGATACGATAACGGCGACTCCATAAGCCGCGCCGCATTTGTCCATTTGGGTTACACAGCGGTTACATGAGTTTTCAACGAGTGCCGAAAACGACAAAGGGCTACAAGCCGAAGCGTGTAACCCTTTGATTTTACTGCGAATACTTGGTGCCGTTGGCCGGAATCGAACTGGCGACCTTCACATTACGAATGTGCTGCTCTACCAACTGAGCTACAACGGCGAAGACCCACATTCTACAAACAATGCACAAAATTTGCTAGTGTCAACGCGATCTTTTTTCATTTTTTTCAGCGGCCCTGGTCAGGGCCGCTGAAAAACGTTGAAAAGTGCCGTCTTTACTCCGCGTGATAAGCCGTGACGCGGGCCACTTCGTCTTTCGAGCCGAGGAAGACGGGCACGCGCTGGTGCAGCTTGTGCGGGACGATGTCCATGATGCGCTGCTGGCCGTCGGTGGCGGCGCCACCGGCTTGCTCGACGATGAACGCCATCGGGTTCGCTTCATACATCAAACGCAGCTTGCCGGGCATCGATGTATCGCGCAGGTCAGCAGGGTACATGAAGACGCCGCCGCGGCTCAGGATGCGGTGCACGTCGGCCACCATCGAAGCGATCCAGCGCATGTTGAAATTGGTGCCACGCGGGCCTGTGTCGCCGGCCAGCAGTTCGTCGACATAGCGCTTGACGGGCGGATGCCAGTGGCGCGCATTCGACATATTGATGGCAAATTCGCGGGTAGTGGCGGGAATCTGCATATTGCTTTGCGTGAGTACCCAAGAACCCATCTCGCGGTCCAGGGTGAAGCAATTGACGCCATTGCCAAAGGTCAGCACCAGCATGGTTTGCGGGCCATACACGGCGTAGCCGGCCGCCACTTGCTTGACGCCCGCCTGCATGAAGTCCTGCTCGGTTGGTTCGCCCATGCCTTCCGGCGCCTTCAGCACGGAGAAGATGGTGCCGATCGAGACGTTGACGTCGATGTTCGACGAGCCATCCAATGGGTCGAACAACAGCATGTATTCGCCTTTTGGATAGCGGTTTGGGATCGGGTGGATCGATTCCATCTCTTCCGACGCCATCGCTGCCAGATGGCCGCCCCATTCATTCGCTTCGAGCAGGATCTCGTTGGAGATGATGTCGAGCTTTTTCTGCACTTCGCCTTGCACGTTTTCCGTGTCAGCCGTCCCCAGCACTTCGCCCAGGGCGCCCTTGCTGACGGCGTGGCTAATGGTCTTGCAGGCACGCGCGACGACTTCAATCAGCAGGCGCAGCTCGGCCGGAATGCTGTTGTTCGAGCGCTGCTCTTCAACCAGGTATTGCGTAAGACTGATGCGTTTCATGAATGCTCTCTGTTTTAGTAATAATTGTTTAATTGGCCAACGCTTTGGAAATGACTTCCATCACATCGTTCGACAGGCCGGCCTGGCCGGCCACTTTTCCCAGTGCTGCACGCATATGGCTTTGCAGCGCAGGCACATAACGGCGCCAGCGGTCCATGGAGCGCGCCAGGCGGGCGGCCACTTGCGGGTTCAGGGCGTCGAGCGCGATGACTTGCTCGGCCCAGAACGCGTAGCCGCTGCCGTCTGCCGCATGGAACTGCGATGGATTGCCATTGGTGAAGTTGAAGATCAGGCTGCGTGCGCGGTTCGGATTTTTTAAGGTAAAAGCCGGATGCATCATCAGTTGGCGCACCGCCTGCACGGCGCATGTGGGCGCGGCGGCCTGCATGGCGAACCACTTGTCAACCACCAACGCTTCATTTTCAAAATCGGCATAAAAGCTGGCCAGCGCCGCCTGCGCATGCGGCTGCGAACCGGAATGGATCAGGGCCGCCAGCGCGCTAGCACGGTCCGTCATGTTGCCGGCGCTGTCGAACTGCTGCTGCGCCAGGGCCAGCTCTTGCGCGCCCGGGGCAATCAGCAGGTAGGACAGGGCCAGGTTTTTCAGCGCGCGCTTGCCGGCCGACAGGGCATCGGGGCTGTAGTCTCCCGGCGTCTGGTTGGCGTGGTATTGCGCCAGCAATTCAGGCTTCAGGGCAGCCGCGATGGTGCGGCGCATGAACTGGCGCGCCGCATGGATCGCTTGCGGATCGACTTGCGCCATGCGTTCGGCGATGATGGTTTCCGATGGCAGGATCAGAGCCAGTTCGCGGAAGGCCGCATCCAGCGTAGCATCGGCCAGCAAGGCACGCTGCGCTGCGATGAAGGTGTCGTCCAGTGCCAGCGTCTCGCCAGCGGCGACGGCGCCGGTCAGCCTGAGCAAGCGCTCCATGGCCAGGCGCTGGCCGGCTTCCCAGCGGTTCACGGGGTCGCTGTCATGCCGGAACAAATGCAGCAGTTCGGCATCGCTGTAGCCGTACTCCAGCACCACGGGGGCGGAAAAATCGCGCAGCAGCGACGGCACGGGCACCTCAAGCACATTCGTGAAGCGGAAGGTCTGCGATGCTTCGGTCAATTCCAGCACGACGCTGGTGGCGCCGTTCGACGCCACGCCATCGACATGCAGCGGCAAGTCGCGGCCGTCAGCGCCCAGCAAACCCACGCTGAAGGGAATGTGGAACGGCAGTTTTTCCGGCTGGCCTGGCGTGGCGGGACAGCTTTGCGCCAGGGTCAGCTCGAACGTCCGGCTGGCGGCATCGTAACGCGTGGAGGCCTTGACGATGGGCGTGCCGGCCTGGCTGTACCAGCGCTCGAACTGGCTAAAGTCGCGGCCGTTCGCGTCCGCCATGGCGGCGCGGAAGTCGTCGCACTGCACGGCCTGGCCATCATGGCGTTCAAAGTAGAGGTCCATGCCCTTGCGAAAGCCATCACGGCCCACCAGGGTCTGAACCATGCGCACTACTTCGGCGCCCTTTTCGTAGATGGTGACCGTATAAAAATTATTGATCTCGACAAAGGAATCAGGACGCACCGGGTGCGCCATCGGCCCCGCGTCTTCGGGGAATTGCGCCTGGCGCAAGGTGCGCACCTGGTCGATGCGCGTGACGGCCCGGCCCGTGTCCGTGCCGATCATGTCGGCCGAGAATTCCTGGTCACGGAAGACCGTCAAGCCTTCTTTCAGCGATAGTTGGAACCAGTCACGGCAGGTGACGCGGTTGCCGGTCCAGTTATGGAAGTATTCGTGGCCCACTACCGCTTCGATACCCGCGTAATCGACGTCGGTTGCCACGCGTGGATTGGCCAGCACATACTTGGTATTGAAGATGTTCAGGCCCTTGTTTTCCATGGCGCCCATGTTGAAGTCACCCACGGCCACGATCATGAAGCGGTCCAGGTCCAGTTCCAGTCCGAAGCGCTCCTCGTCCCAGCGGATGGAGTTTTTCAACGACTGCATGGCGTAATCGGTTTTATCCAGGTTGCCTTCTTCCACCCACACTTGCAGCAGCACTTCGCGGCCCGACTGCAAGGTGTAGCGTTCTTCCTGGCACACCAGGCGTGCCGCCACCAAGGCGAACAGGTAGGATGGCTTCTTGAACGGGTCTTCCCACTTGGCGTAATGACGGCCATCACCGAGGTCGCCCTCTTCGATCAGGTTGCCATTCGACAGCAGCACCGGATACTTGTCCTTGTCGGCGCGCAGCATGACCGTGTACTTGGCCATCACGTCCGGGCGGTCCGGGAAGAAGGTGATGCGGCGGAAGCCCTCGGCCTCACATTGCGTGAAAAAATTATGGTTCGACACGTACAGGCCGGACAACGAAGTATTGTCCTGTGGCGCCAGCAGCGTTTCGATATCCAGTTGCACCTCGTCGGGCGCCTTCGGAATGGTCAGCATGCTGGCCGTCAGCTTGTACTGCGACGGCTTTAATACCTTGCCATTCAGGCGTACTTGCACCAGTTCAATATGTTCGCCGTGCAACTCGATGCTGCGGCTGGTGCTTTGCGGGTTGTGGCGCATGCGGATCCGGCTCGCCACCACTGTGCGGGCGGGATCGAGATCGAAACCAAGTTCGACGCTGTCGACCAGGAAGCTGGGCGGCGTGTAATCTTTGCGGTAAATCGTCTGAGGGCTGTCTGTGCGCATAGGGATGTGGGTGGGAGCGGAGGCAAAAGCCTATTTTACCAACACCAGCCCCGGATAGTAGCGATTCACCGGCCAATGACGCCGATTCAGATCAGGAATGTTGCATTCCCTTACTCGCCGACATCCCAGGTAACAATCTGTAATAATAAATGGAAACTATTAGAACTATTCTTATAATACCAGACGATGAATTGCGTCTAATCCAAGGAGATCATGCAATGAAACGATATCTCACCATGATGATGGCCGCATTGACCGTGTTGCTCACCGGATGCGCCACTACCATTCGCAGCGATGTGACGGCCTTCCATGAATGGCCCGCACAATTGCAGGACAAATCGTATGCCTTCGAAGCGCCAGTGGCTGAAAGCGACACGCTGGAATACCGCAACTACCAGAATCTGGTACGCAAGGAACTGGCCAAGCACGGCTTCGGCGAAGCATCCGGCCCTGCGGCAGCCAATTTACGCGTGGCGATGGATTTTTCGACGGTCGACTATCCTGAGCGCGTGATCCAGGCCAGCGACCCATTCTGGTATGGCCCCGGCTACTGGCCTGGCCGCTACGGCTACCGCTACGGCGCGTGGCCAGGCTATGGCCGCTTTGGCTATAACCCCTACTGGTATGGCCCGATGGACGTGGAAGAAAGCGTGCGTCACAAATACGAACGCGAACTGCGCGTGACAATCAACGACCGCAGCGGCAAGAAATTGTATGACGTGACCGTGCAATCGACCAGCAACAAGCGCGCCACGTCGCAAGTGATGCCTGCCATGGTGGCCAGCGCCTTTGCCGACTTCCCTGGCCAAAGCGGCGTGCCACGCAAGGTTGAAGTCAAGGTGGAGTAATCAGGCGTCGCGTAGGTGCTCATAGTCAAAAAACCGGCTTGTGCAGCAATGCGCAAGCCGGTTTTTTTACTCAGGAATAATATGCTTCCGCTGAAAGCGTAATGACGCCGATCAATGAAACGGCCAACAGCAGCACGATCAGCAGCCGGCCAAATTTCGGCGAGCCATCGTTCCCGCTGTCGCCGCTCATGGCACGATAATGGTCGAGCCAGTGGTCTTGCGCCCTTCCAGGTCGGCGTGCGCCTGGGCGATATTGGCCAGGCTGTAGCGCTGGTTGATCTCGATCTTCACTTCGCCGCTGCTGACGACGCCAAACAGCGAGGTAGCCATCTCTTCCAGGTTCGTGCGGTTGGAGGCATAGCTGAACAGGGCCGGACGCGTGATGAACAGCGAGCCGCGCGACGCCAGTTCGGAAAGGGTAAATGCCGGCACGGGGCCGGATGCGTTGCCGAAGCTGACCATCATGCCCAGCGGCGCCAGGCAGTCCAACGACCCCGTAAAGGTATCCTTGCCGATCGAATCGTACACCACCGAGACGCCCTTGCCGCCCGTGATTTCCCTGACGCGCTCGACGAAGTTTTCCGTGTTGTAGTTGATGACATGGGCCGCGCCATGGGCCTTGGCCAGGGCCACTTTTTCATCGGAACCGGCCGTGCCGATCAAATTCACGCCCAGCACCTTGGCCCATTGGCAAGCGATGAGGCCAACGCCGCCTGCGGCTGCATGGAACAGCACCGTGTCGCCCGCCTTCAAGGCCACCGTGCGGTGGAACAGGTACTGCACCGTCAAGCCTTGCAGCATCATGGCGGCCGCCGTATCGAAGCCGATACGCTCGGGCAGCACCAGCAGCAAGGCCGCTGGAAGATTACGCTGCTGCGCATACGCGCCGTTGATGCGCGCCGCATACGCCACCCTGTCGCCCACCTTGACTTCTGTCACGCCCTCGCCCACCGCCTCGACGATGCCCGCCCCCTCGACGCCGAGGCCCGCCGGCAACGGCTGCGGATACAAGCCCGTGCGGAAATACACGTCGATAAAATTAAGGCCGATGGCCTCATGTTTCACCCGCGCCTCGCCAGGCCCCGGCGGCGGCAGTTCCACATCCACATATTCCATCACTTCCGGCCCGCCGACGCGCTGTACGCGAATGGCCTTGGTGCTCATCTTTTCCATACTCGTTGCGCTCACAATATGCTCCTTGGGAAGAATGGGGGGAAACGTCAGGCGGCCGTTGTGGCCAGCGCTTGCAGCCGCGACAGCACCAGGTGCGCCGATGACAGGTTCGTCGCGCACGCCACGTTGTGCACGTCGCACGCGCGCACCAGGGCGTTGATGTCCGGCTCGTGCGGCTGTGGCGTCATCGGGTCGCGCAGGAAGATCACGCAATCGATCAAGCCTTCCACCAGCAGGGCGCCGATCTGCAAGTCGCCGCCAAACGGGCCGGAATGCTTGCGCTCGACCGTCAAGCCCAGCTCATTGATCAGGCGGCCGCCCGTGGTGCCCGTGGCCGACAATTCGCAGCCCTTGAGAAAATCCAGGTACTCGCCCGCCAGGGTAATCATGTCATCTTTTTTCTTATCGTGGGCAATCAGGGCGATGCGTGTTTTCATGGTGGGGTCATTTCAGTGGGTGGGAGGAATTATTTCTTTTTCGACAGCAAGTAAATACCGGCCAATACCAGGCTGGTGCCGGCCAACTGCCAATTGGTGATCGGTTCATCGAGAATCATGGCGCCCAAAAACAGGGTCGATACGGGGCCGATCATGCCGGCCTGCGAGGCGACGGGCGCACCGATGCGTTCGACGGCGATCATCGTCATGAAGACGGGCATCACCGTGCAAAAAATGCCATTTAACAAAGACAAACCATACACGGGCATGGGCTGGATCAGCAGTTCGACGGGGCGCAGGATGAAGAACTGGGCAATGCAGGCAAAGCTGGCCACGCACATGGCGTAGCTGACCAGGCGCATCGAGCCGATACGTTTGACCAGTTCGCCCGAACCGAGTAGATACACGGCATACGCGCACGCAGAACCCAGCACCAGGGTGGAACCGAGCGCCACATTGCTGGCGCCGGCTTGCAAATCGTGCACGAAGACCAGCACGATGCCGCAATACGAAGTCAACAGAGCCAACCACTGCACGCGGCTGATGCTCTGCTTGAAGTACACGGTGGTAATCAAGAGCACGAACGTGGGCGTGAGGAACAGGATCAGCCGTTCCAACCCCACGGAAATGTATTGCAGCCCCAGGAAGTCCAGATAGCTGGACAGGTAATAGCCGACCAGCCCCAGGCCGACCAGTCGCCAACGGTCGCTATTCGACAGCGGCGGCTCCGTGCGCATCTGCCACCAGGCGATGACAGCAAACACGGGGAGCGAAAAGATCATCCTGAAGGCGATCAGGGTGACAGCATCGATCTGGTAGCGGTACAGCAGCTTGGCAACGATGGCCTTGGTGGAAAACAGCACCGCCCCGCCCACGGCGATGGTCAGGCCACCGAGGTAGACGGAACGGGGAATCGAAGTGGGGGATGCTTGCGGGGAACTGGAGCTCATCCCAGGATTGTAATGGCAAAAGCGAAAGGAAGCTGAGTGCTGCGGGGCAATGCGCCTCAGTGAGGCGCATTGCTCCCCTTAAGAAACCACCACCGCCGCAGCTCCCGCCGTCACCGTCGCCGTCGTCACCCGTGCGATGACCGTTGCCGGCGCACTGCCACCGACCAGCTTGTTGACTTGCTTGAATTGCGCCACCAGCTTGCCCGGCGTCAACGTCACCACCGTGTAGCCCTGCGCATCCGTGTTCAGATGCTTGATCCACGGGTTGTTGCCCAGGCCGGACAGTTGCTGCGCCAGGCCCAGCAGGGACGTATTGAAGTCAGTGCTCGCTTTCAAGCCAGCCTGCACGGCTACTACCGTAGCGTCGAGCTGCACTTCCGGCACGCCCTTGGCGGCCAGCGCGCCGCGCAGCTGCACGCGCAGCTGTTCGAGCAGGCTGTCCACGGTGGGCGCGGCCTTACCCATGGTGTAGTCAAGCAAGTTGACGTCGATGTTCACCGTGCCCAGGCCCGTGACGGGAATGGCCAGCGGATAGCTGACGAGCGTGCCGATATCGCCCATCGTGCCGGCCGCTGCCTTCAGATAACTGAAGAAGGAGTCCGAACTCACGCCCGCCGACACCAGATCCACCATGACGGGCGTGCCGCCCCCTGCCGCGTCAAAATCGTCGCTGACCGTGCCGGCGAAGAAGGAATGGATATCGCCCGTGATGGCCACCACGTTGCCGATGGCATTCGTTTTCAGGTGCGCCATCAAGTGCTTGCGCTCGCTGTTGTAGCCATCCCACTGGTCGCAATTGAGCAAAAAGCGCGTGAAGAACGGCGCCAGCGCCGCCTGCTGCCCCGAAGCTGCGACAAAGCTGGACGCCGCCTTGTTGGCCAGCACGTCGGGCTTGATCCAGCCAAAGGCGATCACTTGCGCCGCTGCCGCCGGCGTGGCGCTGTTGTAGGCCGCCACCGTGAGACCGGCCTGGGCCGCGCTCAAACCGGCGCCCACGGCTGCCGCTCCCTGCGCGCTGGCATTGGCCGCCGCCCCTGCGATAGCCATGGCCGCCGTTTGCGCAACGCTCTGCGAAGCGCCAGCCGTCGAGGCGGCCACGATGGCGGACGCCAGCGGCACGCTGCCGCCCACCAAAGGCAGGGTGCTGGCGATGGCCTTGCCCACGGTCGACATGGCACTGAGAGCCACCAGGGTGGCAATCGCGTCCGTGCCATTCAAGCCCATGCGCAGCAGGGACACTTCATTGCCCCACAGCTTCCAGGTGGAAGTTGCCGCCTTCATCTTGCTCTTCCACCAGTCGCGCTGGGTGCTGCCCAGCATGCCAACTGCCGCCAGCGGGTCAGCGCCCGCCTTGGTGGCGGCAGCCATCTTTTGCCCTTCCACGCTGTCGAACAGCTGCTGCGGCACCAGGTAGCGGCTGCCGATGCTGCCCAGCGGCTTGCCGGTGGCCGGGTTGATGGTCGATTCGGCAATCGCATGGTCGGCGCGGTATAGGCGCTCATCCGTCATCACCAGTTGCATTAACTTGCCGAACTGGAAATCGCGGTAGATCTGGATATTCTGGAAGGTCGTCGCGGCGGCGTCGAACGTGACGTCGGCCGGCATGTATTCGAACCAGGCCTGGTTGGCGCTGCGGCGGCGCGATGGCTGGTGCAAATCGCCGCCATCAGCTGCGACGATGCCTTCATAGGTGGAAGCGTCTTGCCAGGCGTCATCCGTGAATTCGTGGTCATCCCAGATAGCGATGAAGGCGAAGCGCTCGTGCACGGCTTGCAAGCGCGTATCGGTGCGGTATTTCTTGTACAGGTAGCGGTAGTCGGCCACCGTGGAGGCGTATTTGGCGCCCGCAGTGCCGCTTTTAAACGTGCCATCCGGCAGTTTCAGCTGGTCGTGGCGGCTTTCCACGGCGCCGCTCTGGAACGCTTCACCCACCGTTTCATAGATGTAATCGCCGAGGTGGACGATGAAGTCGAGCGCCTCGTTGGCCGCGATGTGCGCCAGCGCGCCCCAGTGGTTGATGCTCCAGTCCTGGCACGTCAGGTAGGCAAATTGCAGCTGAGACACGTCGGCCGTGGCGGCAGGCGCCGTCTTGAAGCGGCCCACGTTCGAGCGCACGTCGCCGGCGATGAACTGATAGAAATACACTTGCCCCGGCTGCAAGCCCGTCACCTTGTGGCGCAAGGTATTGTCGAAATCGGCTTTCAATGGCAACTTCGCATCGACGATGGGCGTGCCGGCCAAAGCCGTGTTGCTGCCCAGGGCGCCCGTATTGTCAAGCGCGCTGACGATCAGGCGCACGGCGACCTCTTCCTTGCCGGCCACGGCGGGCGCGACGGCGTCAAAACTGGCAGGCACGACGCGCGTCCACAGCATGACGCTGTCCGGACGCGGGTCGCCGGCAGCGACGCTTTGCGGGAATTTCCAGTCGCCGCCGGTAGCCAGCGGCACACCATGATCGCTGTAATCGGTGCTGCCGCAGGCGGTGAGCCCTGCCGTGGCAACCGAGACGGTAATAAAACCACCGAATTTCAGAAATTGCCGCCTGTCCATTTGATTTGCCATGATGTCGCGCCCTCAACTATGGTGAAAGCGCGTCACTTTAGCAACAGATTGTGTCAGCTTGATGACGCGGCCATGCTGCTTTGCAGGGGGCCGATATGCTAAAATGTCGGCCACAATTGAACACCCGTCTAAGGAAGATTCGACATGGCAGGACATAGCAAATGGGCCAACATCAAGCATAAAAAGGCTGCCACGGATGCCAAGCGCGGCAAAATCTGGACTCGCCTGATCAAGGAAATCACGGTTGCGGCCCGCCTGGGCGGCGCCGATATCGCGGCCAATCCACGCCTGCGCCTGGCGGTCGACAAGGCGGCCGACGCGAACATGCCCAAAGACAACGTCCAGCGCGCGATCAACCGCGGCAGCGGCGGTGTCGACGGTGCCAACTACGAAGAAGTGCGCTACGAGGGCTACGGCGTGGGCGGCGCGGCCGTCGTCGTCGAATGCATGACCGACAACAAGGTACGCACCGTGGCCGAGGTGCGCAACGCCTTCAACAAGAACGGCGGCAACATGGGCAACGAAGGCTCGGTCGCCTTCATGTTCCAGCATTGCGGCCAATTGCTGTTCGCACCGGGCACCGATGAAGACAAACTGATGGAAGCGGCCCTGGAAGCTGGCGCCGACGACGTCATCGCCGACGAAGAAGGCGGCTTCGAAGTGCTGACCCCCGTGCATGATTTCGCCACCGTCAAGGAAGCGCTGGAAGCGGCCGGATTCAAGGCCGAAGTGGCCGAAGTCATCATGAAACCGGCGACGGAAACTGTTTATACGGGCGACGACGCCATCAAGATGCAAAAGCTGATCGATGCGCTGGAACTGCTGGACGATGTCCAGGAAGTTTTCACGAACGCCTTAATAGAGAATTAATCACTCTGCACACAAGGGCAGCACGCCTGCCCTGCAACCCACACTGAACGAACGGTCCCTATGAAAATTCTGGTAGTCGGCTCTGGCGGCCGCGAACACGCCCTGGCCTGGAAACTGGCCCAGTCCGAACGCATACAGATGGTGTATGTCGCGCCGGGCAATGGCGGCACCGCGCGCGATGCGCGCCTGGTCAATCTCGACATCAGCGACCCGCAATTGCTGGCCGACTTCGTTCAGCAGGAACACATCAGCCTGACCGTGGTCGGTCCGGAAGTGCCGCTGGCAGCGGGCATCGTCAACCTGTTCCGCTCGCGCGGCCTGAAAATCTTTGGCCCGACCAAAGAGGCGGCGCAACTGGAATCGTCGAAAGACTTCGCCAAGGCCTTCATGCAGCGCCACGGCATCCCGACGGCTGCCTACCAGACGTTTTCCGACCTCGCCCCGGCGCATGCGTACATCGACGCCATGGGCGCGCCCATCGTCATCAAGGCCGATGGCCTGGCCGCCGGCAAGGGCGTCGTCGTTGCCATGACTCTGGAAGAAGCCCATCAGGCAGTCGACATGATGCTGGCCGATAACCAGTTCGGCGACGCCGGCGCGCGTATCGTCATCGAGCAATTCCTGGCCGGCGAAGAAGCGAGCTTCATCGTCATGTGCGACGGCAAGAACATCCTGCCGCTGGCCACCAGCCAGGATCATAAACGCCTGAAAGACCACGACCAGGGCCCGAACACGGGCGGCATGGGCGCCTATTCGCCAGCGCCGATCGTCACGCCGGCCATGCATGCACGCGTCATGCGCGAAATCATCGTGCCGACCATTCAAGGCATGGCCAAGGATGGCATCACGTTTACGGGCTTTTTGTACGCCGGCCTGATGATCGACGACAAGGGCACGCCGAAGACGCTGGAATTCAACTGCCGCATGGGCGACCCGGAAACGCAGCCGATCATGGCGCGCCTGAAGACGGACCTGGTGAGCGTGATGGAACACGCCGTCAATGGCACCCTGGACGCGGTGGAACTGGAATGGGACCGCCGCACGGCCGTCGGCGTGGTGATGGCAGCCGCAGGCTACCCGGACGATCCCGTCAAGGGCACGGCTATCGGCGACATCCCGGCCGAAACGCCGGACGCCATCACCTTCCATGCGGGTACCCGCATCGAGGGCGAGCGCCTGGTCACCAACGGTGGCCGCGTGCTATGCGTGGTGGGTCTGGGCGACAGCATCAAGATGGCGCAGAAGCAAGCGTATGAAACGGTGGAAAAAATCCATTTCGACGGTGCGCAGTACCGCCGCGATATCGGCTGGCGCGGCCTGAAACATTAAGACAGCAAGGGGTGTGCTGCCAGGCACGCCCCTCTTGCTTATCCTCGTTTCGCCACAGCCCAAGCCCCGCCCTATCACAAAAACCCGCAACAGGGTACAATCCATCCTCACTTTTTTATTTTGGCCTCGTCGGCCCACGCGATGTCGTCAATTCCCTCTCCTTCAGCCGTCAAGGCCTATTTGCTCGATTTGCAAAGCCGTATCGTGCAGGCGCTCGAAGCGCAGGACGGCATGCCGTTCCTGACCGATACCTGGCAGCGCCCCGAGGGCGGCGGTGGCATTTCGCGCCTGATCGAGGAAGGCAATGTGTTCGAGCGGGGCGGCGTGAATTTTTCGCACGTCACCGGCGCAGCACTGCCGCCATCGGCAGCGGCCGCGCGCCCTGAACTGGGTGGCAAGGCGTGGGAAGCGATGGGCGTGTCGCTGGTGCTGCATCCGCGCAACCCGTATGCACCCACGGTGCACATGAATGTACGCTTCTTTAGCACCGTGAATGCTGCAGGCGAACCCGTATGGTGGTTCGGCGGCGGCATGGATCTGACGCCGTATTATGGCGACGCGGGCGATGTCAGGCACTTTCACCAGGTGTGCCATGATGCGCTGGCGCCATTTGGCGAGGAACTGCATCCGAAATTCAAGCAGTGGTGCGACGATTATTTCTACCTGAAGCACCGGCGCGAAGCACGCGGCGCAGGCGGCATCTTCTTCGACGATTTCAAT
Organism: Janthinobacterium woesei; assembly: GCF_051380875.1. NCBI lineage: Bacteria > Pseudomonadati > Pseudomonadota > Betaproteobacteria > Burkholderiales > Oxalobacteraceae > Janthinobacterium > Janthinobacterium woesei. The sequence continues at coordinate 61,730 of NZ_JBNYXW010000011.1, read as the reverse complement.
GCCCTGGGCTTTGACGACAGCTTTGCGATGATGCGCAGCGCCGGCAACGCCTTTGTCGATGCCTACGTGCCGATCCTGGCGCGGCGCAAGGACACGCCATACGGCGAACGCGAACGCGATTTCCAGTGCTACCGGCGCGGACGCTATGTCGAGTTCAACCTGGTGTTCGACCGCGGCACCCTGTTCGGCCTGCAGTCGGGTGGCCGCACGGAAGCGATCCTGATGTCGATGCCGCCCGTGGTCAAGTGGCGTTACGACTGGCACCCGGAAGCGGGCAGTCCCGAAGCGGCGTTGTATACTGACTTCCTTGTGCATAGAGACTGGCTGCAGGCGTGACGGAAAGTAGCACTACAAGTAGCACGGCGGGCAGTATGGCATGCGTCGCGCTGCTGGGAGGCAGCTACGATCCGGTGCATATCGGCCATGTCGCGCTGGGAACGCATTTTTCCAGCCTGCTGCACGCCGATGAACTGCGCGTGATACCGGCCGGCACACCCTGGCAAAAAGGCCATCTTGGCGCCAGCGGCCTGCAGCGCGCCGAGATGGCCAGCCTGGCATTTGCCGGTCTGCCCGTGCCCGTTGTGATCGACCGCCAGGAAATCGAGCGCAGCGAACATGGCCAGGCCAGCTACACCATTGATACCTTGCGCCAGATACGCGGCGAACTGGGTCCGCGTGCTTCCATCGTTTTCCTGATGGGCGCCGACCAGTTGCAGCGGCTCGCGACCTGGCGTGAATGGCAGCAATTATTTGAATACGCGCATATCTGCGTCGCGGCCCGCCCCGGCTTCGCGCTGAATGACACAGCAGTACCGCAAGTGGTCGCCGACGAGTTTTCGCGCCGCCTGGGGTCGCTGGAAAGCATCCGCAACACGCCGCACGGTCTGACTTATCTGGCACAGGACTTCGCGGTGGATATCTCCGCCACCGAAATACGTGCGGCATTACAACGGGGGAATCGGGCGAACTCGCTTGTGTCCCCGCTAGTGCTAGACTATATTGAACAACATAATTTATACAAAAGCTAAATGGACATCAAAAAACTGCAAACCCTCGTCATTGACGCCCTTGAAGACGTCAAAGGCCAAGACATCGCCGTCTTCGAAACGAGTCACCTGACCAGCCTGTTCGACCGCATCGCGATCGTCTCGGGTACCTCGAACCGTCAAACCAAGGCGCTGGCCGCCTCGGTGCGCGACAAAGTCAAGGAAGCCGGCGGCGACATCATCGGCATGGAAGGCGAGGACACCGGTGAATGGGTGCTGGTCGATCTGGGCGACATGATCGTCCACATCATGCAAGCACCTATCCGCGCCTACTACCGCCTGGAAGAAATCTGGGGCGACACGCCAATCAAGCTGGGCGCCGCCAAGCGCGCGCCAAAGAAAGCCGGCGACGACGAACCGAAGAAGGTCAGCGGCCATCTGGCAGCAAGCAAGGCCAAGGTCGAAGCCTCGCCCGTGATCGAGAAAAAGACGCCGGCCAAGAAAGCCACCACGACCGCCGCCAAGAAAGCCCCGGCGAAAAAAGCCGCCTCGAAAGCCGTCGGCAAGACCGTGAAAATCGCGCCGACCAAGACCGAAGCGGCCGCCGTCAAGGCCTTGAAAGCCCTGCCGGAAAAAAGAGTGCGCACCCCACGCGCGGCCAAACCGGCAGCCGATGCAGCACCGGCGAAAACCGTGATCAAGCGTATCAAAAAAGTCGAAGAGTAAGCCTCGATGCAGCTCATCATCGCTGCAGTCGGCCATAAAATGCCGGCCTGGATAGAGACGGGCTTCGCGGAATACGCGAAGCGCATGCCGCCGGAATTGCGCATCGTGCTGAAAGAAATCAAGCCGGTGGAACGTTCCGGCAGCAAAACCGCCGCCACGGCGATGGCGCTGGAACGCGAACGCATCGAAGCCGTCCTGCCCAAGGGCGTGCGTATCATCGCCCTCGACGAACGCGGCAAGGACCTGACCAGTGTCGGCCTGTCGCAGCAGTTGATGGCGTGGCAGCAAGATGGCCGCGACACGGCCTTCCTGATCGGCGGTGCCGATGGCCTCGACCCGCAACTCAAGGCGCGTGCCGAAGGCATGCTGCGCATCTCCAGCATGACCCTGCCGCACGGCGTGGTGCGCGTGATCCTTGCCGAGCAGCTGTACCGCGCCTGGTCGATCACGCAAAACCATCCTTATCACCGCGTCTGACCTCTCCATGAAACCGGCTGATAACAAGATCTATCTCGCCTCCAAAAGCCCGCGCCGGCGCGAACTGCTGCGCCAGATCGGCATCGATTTCGAATTACTGCTGCTGCGCAGCGACGGCCCGCGCGGCGCCGACGTTACCGAGGAAGTCCTCGCTGGCGAGTCTGCGCTCGACTATGTGGCGCGCGTGGCGAATGAAAAAGCCGCCTTTGCCTGGGACTTGGTGCGCCGGCGCCATCTGACCCCGCGCCCCGTGCTGGCGGCCGACACCACCGTCACCATCGACGGCGTCATCCTCGGCAAGCCGGCGGACCGCTTTGAGGCCGTGGCCATGCTGCAGCTGCTGTCGGGCCGCACGCACCAGGTACTGACCTCGATCGCCGTGCATTGCAAGGATTTCGCCGAACAGCGCACGCAGATTTCGCAGGTGCGTTTCGGCGTGCTCTCGCCAGCCTCGATCGCCGCCTATTGCGCCACGCCGGAACCCTACGACAAGGCCGGCGGCTACGGCATCCAGGGCAGCGCCGCGCTGTTCGTCGAGCATATCGAAGGCAGCCATTCCGGCATCATGGGCCTGCCCCTGTACGAAACTGCACAGTTGCTAAGGCTAGCAGGTTTGCCCTTGCCCTGATCCCGGGTATGATGTCATTCGTTGCCTCCACTCCCGCGCCTACATGAACGAAGACATCCTGATCAATATCACGCCGCAAGAAACGCGCGTCGCCCTCATCTTGCAGGGCGCCGTGCAGGAATTGCACATCGAGCGCACGCTCACGCGCGGCCTGGCCGGCAATGTGTACTCCGGCAAAGTGGTGCGGGTATTGCCGGGCATGCAGTCCGCTTTCATCGACATCGGCCTGGAACGCGCCGCCTTTTTGCACGTGGCCGACATCTGGGAAGCGCGCGGCCATGATGGCCAGAACGCCACGCCGGCGCCAATCGAAAAAATCCTGTTCGACGGCCAGGTGCTGACGGTGCAGGTGATCAAGGACCCGATCGGCACGAAAGGCGCGCGCTTGTCGACGCAGGTCTCGATCGCCGGGCGCATGCTGGTCTACCTGCCGCAGGATAAACACATCGGCATCTCGCAGAAAATCGAAAAGGAGGCGGAACGCGAACAACTGCGCGTACGCCTGCAAAGCCTGCTGCCATCCGATGAAAAAGGCGGCTACATCGTACGCACCATGGCCGAAGACGCGTCCGACGCGGACTTGAAGGCGGACGTCGACTATCTGAGAAAAACCTGGGGCACCATCGTGCACGGCGCGCGCACGCGCCCCGCCACCAGCCTGCTGCACCAGGACTTGAACCTGGCGCAGCGCGTGCTGCGCGACTTCGTCGGCGATGAAACGGCCACCATCCAGGTCGATTCGCGCGAAAACTATGTAAAATTGCGCGAATTCGCGGAAATCTATACACCCAGCGAACTGACACGCTTGCAGCACTACACGGGCGAACGCCCGCTGTTCGACCTGTATGGCGTGGAAGAAGAGATCCTGCGCGCGCTGGGCCGCCGCGTCGACCTGAAATCGGGCGGTTACCTGATCGTCGACCAGACGGAGGCGATGACCACCATCGACGTCAACACGGGCGGTTTCGTGGGCGGACGCAACTTCGCCGACACCATCTTCAAGACCAACCTGGAAGCGGCGCACGCCATCGCGCGCCAGTTGCGCCTGCGCAACCTGGGCGGTATCATCATCCTCGACTTCATCGACATGGACAATGCCGAGCACCGCAACGCCGTGCTGGCCGAGCTGAAACGCACCTTGTCGCGCGACCGCACCAAGGTCTCGGTGAGTAACTTCTCGCCACTGGGCCTGGTGGAATTGACACGCAAGCGCACGCGCGAGTCCCTGGCGCACATCCTGTGCGAACCATGCCCCGCCTGCGCCGGCAAGGGCCAGGTCAAGACCTCGCGCACGATCTGCTATGAAATCCTGCGCGAACTGCTGCGGGAAGCAAAGCAATTTAACCCGCGCGAATTCCGCATCCTCGCTTCGCAGGAGGTGGTGGACCTGTTTTTAGAGGAAGAATCGCAGCACCTGGCCATGCTGGGCGACTTCATCGGCAAGAAAATCTCGCTGCAGGTAGAAAATGCCTACCACCAGGAACAATACGACGTCATTTTGATGTAAAGAAAATTCAATTAATAATCAATATGTTATACCCCATCAAGATAAAAATTGTGCCCTGACTACACAACTAGCTACACAAAAAGTATTTATTACACTAGGCAGAACTAAAGGGCTTTAATGTCACTTGACTCCCTAAGAGCGCCGAGTAAAATCATCTCTTAGACTTATCTTGTAGGTAGTCCAGTGGAACCAATGAAAGGTATTCGTTGTCGACGAGGCTCATTGCTCGTCGCCTATCGTCAGAGACCCTTTTTTGCGCTGCAAGCTCTTTTGTTTTTTTCGTGAATGGCTCCGGCACGAAATCCTCCGGATACAAAATCTTTGCCGCCTCTTTCTGAGAGGCACCCATGCATTCGATAGCATCGTAGGTTCTTAGCCAAGTAAACAGCTTTGCCTTTCGGATACTCGGTGACTTGGCACGCACAACCCGCTCATCACTCGAAGATAACGTCGAAATGTAGCGGTTGCGCTCCTCCATTAACGTTCGCCGCGCATCCCAAAGATATGCATCAATGGCAGCTGGCCCAGAGGTCACAGTCGCATCCAAGTCAAAAATAAGTGCTACCTGCCCCAATTGATAAGTCTGAATTGGGTTTGCCTTGCCTCTTCTATGCACCACTGGAGGCTCGCATAGAGCCTCTGCAAGCCAAACAAGTTCCGGCTTTCCTGGCACATATTCATCGCAATATGACACCAAGTCGCGCAAACCAAACTTGCTCGCTACCTGTTCGCGCTCACGACCTGAACCGGACGCAAGCGCACGAGTCCCCTCCTCCTGAAATTTTGGATTCCGTCGCAAGAACTCCCAAGCGTACCCCCTATATGACAGCGTTTTAGGATTAAATTTATAGCTCTCGCTATTTTTCCAATCTGGACGCAGATAATTCATGCTTCCCCCTTAGTAAGTTGCTTACACGTAGGGTAACTCAGAGTATCAAATTTACGCAAGTAGGTACAACCTCTTATCGGAATTTCGACAAATTTCCGCAGCTGGATACCCCCTACATTTCCGCCTCAGAAACTCATTGAAAGACGAAAATTCTTCTATCGGCATCTATCTAATGCTTAATAGGAGATCGAAATGCGACTGAAACCCCAAGACACCAAACACCACAACAAACATCAAAAAAATGCTAAGCCTCTCTCGCCGGCATCGGCAACAAAGGGGTGCCCGACAGCATATACCAACCAGCCGCTTGCGCCGGCTTACCTGACCTTAATTCAAAGTGCGCATGAGACTAAAGACCTCCGCGTTCTACGTCTACCAGACAGCGCAAAGAAGATGGGACGAGCAAACTCAACGTTTTGGCAAGACGTCAAAAACGGCATAGCTCCGCCCCCAATCCGCTTGGGTAAACGATCTGTTGGCTGGCTGGCTGTAGAACTGGACGCCATCCTGGAGGCACGCGCCTTAGCTAGCCGGACAAACAAACCAATTGCAATCGAACTGTTTGTTTCGCAGTTAGTACGACCACGTCAGCAATCCAACGAATCCGCAACATGATGAGGTAATTCAAATGAATAATCTGGTGCGACATCGCCGTCGAGGCGCTATTCAACTGGGGGCGTTTCTGGATACACCCCTTTCTACCGAGAGGGAGCTACTTGGCCCAATGATTCTTGAAAAATCTATTGGTCTAATCGCTGGCCCAAGAGGTGGCGGAAAATCTTGGTGCGCAATGATATTCGCGTATGCGATCGCAGCTGGCAAGCCTGTGAACCCATGGGGCGTCGGGAGTTGCGCGCCTGTGGCGTACCTAGATGGGGAGATGCGTGCGACAGGCATTAAAGAACGCTTTGGTCTGCTGCACGCAAAAAATACTAACGAACAATCTCAGATACTCGCGAAGGAAAACATTCACATCATAAGCAGAGACTACGTTGGAGACCCTATCGGTTCCATCGATACGCTGGAAGGACAGCAACAGATCGACGAATTAATCCCTGATAACGTAAGGTTAATCATCATAGATAATCTTTCTGCATGGACGAGCGGCGGTCGCGAAGACAGCGGCTCTTGGGCTGTCATAAAAAACTGGCTCATCAAGAAGCGATTATTTGGGATCGCGGTACTTCTAATCCACCACACCGGTAAAAATGGCCAGCAGCGTGGATCAAGTGTGCACGAAGATTTATTGGACTATTCGATTTTGCTCAGTCCACTGCAAAGTGACGCGAAGCGTCAGGACACACGGTTTGGTATCGAGCACACGAAGCTACGAGACCACCTCCCTGAACTGCGGCAGAAATATGAGTGCTCTATTTGGACCGAAGATGAATCTCTAGACTTCGAGGTAACGCCGGCCGGCTTTAATCCATCACAGCATGAAATCGCTATGCTTAGGATGCACGAAGACGGCCTCTCCATGGACGAAATCGGACTCGAACTCGGGATATCGAAATCAACGGTCAGCCGAACGCTCAAAAAGCTGCGCGAACGAACATTAGTAGTCGATTCTTAAGAGAGATGTCGTTGCATCGTTGCACGCGCTATACGCCTGCAACACTGCAACAGTTCGGTAAGGGGGATACATCCCTACTTAAATATTGAGGTCGGGCGCCAGTGCAGTGACACCGTAATACCGTACAACACGACAACAAATGCACAAGTTAGGCCTACGGTTTGCAATGTGAAGGACAACCACCATCATCAGCTAATCGACGTGATAGACACATGATGCGCATTGCCCACTGTGACCTTGGGTAACCGCTATCACTGCTTATATCGATTGTCGGCCTAGGCACCACGATGCAGCCATGGGCACATTGATACCCAGGCAACCATGGCAGCTTTCACGAATCATGGTACCAACCAATACTAAAGGAATTGAAATGAACACAGCCGACAAGAATCTGCAACACCTGATGGACTGCATTATGATCGACACGATGGGACTGCGCGTTCCCAACGTACCCAACGCCAAGCTGTCGAGGGCGTTTTCACAGATTAGTGATGGCGACGATATTGCTGCCAATACGGGGTGGGCAAAGGGTAGCCTGAAGTCTGAATCAAGCAAAAAAGGCCAGTCGCTCCGGGTAAGTACAGTCAAATCCAAGAGCCAACTGCTGGTCGAGGGCAGCAACGCGATCCACTATCAGGGCCATAATATCGTGTCGTCGGGTGATGCTGTCATGACCGCCTACTCGATGCTTGATGCCGTTCGGCAGACTTACCCACTGCAACTCAAGGATAAGATGCGCCCGTGGGAGTTTATGAAGGGTGATGGCATTGAGGTTACGCGAATCGACATTCCGTTCATGTTGAAAACTCCCGCTGGCGTATCTGTCGGCGCCGTCGTCAACGCCCTCGCATTGGCGGGCATACGTTCTGGGCTTGTCACCACGCTGTTTCCACGCGAGACCGTGTACTTCGATCAGCACTCCCAGCTCCAATCGTTGAAAGCCTACGATAAGGCCGCTGAAATGACACAGGCCAAGCATAAATTTGAGTTCCCGCCCAGCGAGAACGCCGCATCCCTACAACTGTTGACTAAGGACGCTGTTCGGCTTGAGGCAGTTTATCGGCTCAAGAGCTTGACCCGCCGCTTTGAAGGCAAAGTTCCGCTGCCTTCAATGTTGTCGCCCAAGGTGCTTGCTCGAATGCTCATGGAGCTGCTGGAAAAGTATAACCTGCGAGGCACTCTTCGTAGCTGCCTTGGAAGGGCGGAATTACAGAAGATCCGCCCTGTATACCGGACCACGGTGGCGCTGTGGCAGCGGGGTGAAGAGATGACGTCATTCTTCGGCAACGATGAAGGTTTGCTTAAGAGCCATCGCCGCATCATCAAAGCGGAATATGGCATCGATATCCTGCTACCGCATCCGGGCGCAGTCGACGTGACGATGGAGCTTGGCGATGTTCTTCGCGCCGAGAATTTTTTGCCCGTACCGGCTGAAATCCGCGCAGACCAGTCGCTGTTCTACGCGCGTGACATGCAGACAGAATGGCGAAACTACTGCCGCCAGCAAGGCATCACCAGTGTCTCGTCTGTCTACCTCGATCCCTACAAACTGGATGATGATCTACCGACCGCAAACGCAGAAAAATTGGATTCATAAGCGTAGAGCTATGGCTAGCCGCCACACCTCGCCCCGGCGATCAGCGTGACGCCATGCGCACCAACTCTATGTCGCAAAAAACTAGATAAACGATTTATACCAGAGTCCATCATGACAAAATCCGTTCACATCCGCATAAACCTCAAGCATCTGCCCGATGATGTACGTAAGGCTGTCCCTCATTTTAATGAAGCGGACGATGCGGTACCAATATCCACGCTGGCACGGACCTCGATTAAAACGCTGTGGGGCTACAAGCAAGGGACGCGGCTGGCAACAGCCATCGATGTCGAGGTAGTGCTCTCAAACGCCACGAAACTTCCTCAATTCCCTCACGGGACCAGCGTCTATGCGGTCGGTCGCCTAGGCTTAGAGCTGGCGCGCATAGAACTGGCTCGCGCAGGACTGCCCAAGCAGGCACTCGACGCGCTTAGCACCGAACACATATCCGTCCAAACGACTGCAATCACCTATCTGATCCGGCTCGACAAACCTAGTATTTCCGCCGCACTAAAGAAGCAACTGAGCGAATATTCGCGTCTGCTGGGCCTCACCATTCAGCATCATCCTGCCGATAGCCGTACCTCTTATTCAGCGTGCCAGCCCGGCGCACGTACGAACGCACCCAGTGCGACGGGCACCCCGAATCGAACACTTGATGGAGTGACGATCAGCGCTGAGTTCTGGGCCAACCCGACTGTTGCCCGATTCGATGTCACGCTGAACAAAGCCTTCCTGCGCTCTCACGACTGGGAAAACTTCGATAGCTGGCGAAATGCGTACGCCGAAGACCGCTACAAGACGATCTTCAACATGACCATGCGCACCATGTTACAGTTAGATGGAAAGCCGCCCACACATTCTGAGCCAGGCCGAGCAGCCCTTGACCTGTTGGCAGAACGGAAGAAACAGGTAATACGCGACTATATTGCCGGAAAGGACGAGAAACAATCGGCGGCCCTACCTATGATGGCGGGCAACATGCAGGCATCCCAGTTGAAGGCGTGGCGCCGCTTCCGTCCATTTATTTTGAGCGCAACGGGCATCGACATGATTAGGCCTTGGAGCATCAACCGGCACTATCGCCCGCCTGCATTGGTGGAGGCGCTCGTGTACCCAGGCGACCTCCGCCAAACTGAAAAAGACGCAGCTTCGTGCTTTTGCAAGGCAAGCTGGCCTGAACTGCTGGCCGAGCTGCGGCAGGTCTACATGATGACGTAGTCATCGGCGTCATGCCGTTACCTGAGGCCGGAGCGATTGAGGCACCGGCTGCCATGCTCATTGCCTCGGGATAATGTGACGAGTACCTACTTGTCAAGACCCGCCTGGTTATAGACGCGTTTAACGAATAATTCCGGCTTGGTCTGCTGCCATTTTTTCATTGCCTGGATCGGTGTTTCATTATTCAGGGCGCGCTGAGGAATGTTGTGGTTATAGATTTTCAGGTAATTGCGCAACGTCGATTCCAGTTCGTCCCGAGAGCCAAAACGGGTCTGGTTTACGATCTCGCTGATGCGGCCATTGAAACGCTCGACCATGCCATTGGTTTGCGGATGGCGAGGCGGAATCAATCGATGTTCGATCACCAGCTGCTTGCACAGCACGTCAAAGACATGCTTGCCGCTGGGGATACGGTCGCCGCTCACGGGGTCTTTCTGCTTGCTGGTAAAGCGGTCGGTAAACTGGCTGCCGTTGTCGGTGAGCAGCTTGACGATGGTGACTGGGCAAGCATTTTTCAGTTTGATCAGAAAGTCGGTGCTGCTGCTGTCGGACTGGTTGGCATAGATTTCCATGAAGACCCAGCGCGTGGCGCGGTCGATGGCGACGAACAGGTAACGGCGTTCGGTTTCATCAGGCATCTGCGGCAAGTACTTGATATCCATATGTAAAAAGCCGGGCTCGTAATCCTTGAACGACTTTTTGGTGACCGGCTTGTCGCCTTCGCGTGCGGCCAGTTCGAGCAGACTGGAGACACCATGGCGCCGCAAGCAGCGTCCCAGGGCACCACGCGAAAGCGCCGGATTGACGAACTCGCGCGCGACTGCCAGCAAGTCGTCGGTGGGCAAGAGCAGTGTAGTGCGTAAGGCCACGACGATCAGCTCCTGGGTGGGCGTGAGCGTTGTGTGCATCGTGTGCGGCCGGTGCGAGCGGTCTTGCGGGCTGTCGCGATTCTGCCATTTGCGGATCGTCAGGCGGCTCACGTTATAACGTTCGGCCAGTTCCTGTTGGGAAAGTGTCGAGTTGCGGATTTCTTCCCGAATCAGGTGGGTGGTGCGGGCTTGGCTGTGAAGGGCTTGGGTCATGGCGCTGGCGATGGGGTGACAGGAATTAACAGTGTACTCAACAGGCGCCTGGCTTTGAAGTAGGGCAAGCTGCGAGTCGGGACATGATCACCCAACTCTAGACACCTACTTCCCCGCCACCTTGGCAGGCGTTCCTTGATTCTCCATCAGCGCCGCAAATTTCTTCCACGTCATCCGATGCTTGTTCACCGAGTTTCCAGACGGCAGCCACTCAATGTTACCCTTGCTAACCAGTAAGGTGCCGAGCTTTGAACCGTCTGTCTTTACCTCGATTTCTACATCTTTATGTAAGACAAATTTACTATTAATACTGAGGGTTACTTCGTGCGCCATCTCATCTCCATTCCTGAAAGAAACACTAGATATACATCAGTATTGAGCAAATATCAATACGAATGTGTATGTCGGTCAGGACGGTCGATGTACGTCAAGGCGCGGATACGCAGCCAACACTTTGTCCCGCTCAAAACACTTCAGAAAAACATACCAGCTAGCAGTCATGCTGAGACTCCCCGAAAAATAAATGGAGCGAGATGTCATGGGATAGCTGCCAAGACGAGTTAACGTGCCAACCATTGCTGAAACCGTCCATCTGCTTCGCTACCGCAATACCATTTCTCAGCTACCTTCGCTATTAAAACCTTAGCAGGAGCAATCGATAATATTCCCTTGCTATTTATCATCAGACGAGCATCTAACAAGGGTTGAACGAGTTCATAAACGTCATCGATAGAATATTTATCCTTAAATCTCGCAAGTTTTTGATCATCGCCAGATAATTCCCCCTCTGCATGCAATAAATCGAGAACTTCTTTTTGATATTCAGAAACTTCTAACGGAGTCCATTCTTGGCTTCGAGGTTTACCTTTTGGCAATGGTGCATTTATGAATGTATAGTTCCACCCGGCTTGACTATTCACTTGGACGGGCCTGCCGAGCATGAGTGGATAAAGAACTTCATCTTCCAAGTCCGAACCATAATCAACCGCTACCTTCAGCACTAGCTCAATTCTGGCGTATAAAAGCTCCAAAATTAAAAGAAGCGGATTGCTACCGCTGGATGACAGCCAGCCCCAACCAGCTTTCTCATCCCAGAAACCGCGATACGGCAAACCAGTCGTTTTGACAATGGAAAAGCCATCACTGATCATTAGATTAGGCATGTTGATCACACCATAACCTAGCACATTGGATTTATTATCATACAGCCTACCAAAACCTCTTCGGAAACCCAGTTCACTCTTATAACCATTGTATCCGATAGCAATTCTCAATGGTGTCAGACTATCACGGACTAGCGTGTGATATATCACGCGTTTATGAAAAGGTAGAACATGGTTTTCTTCGTAGCGTGGTGCCAACTCGCCAAACAAGTACAGATATTCCAATGCAGGGCGAGCCGTACTGAATTCGAGAGTTTTTTCATCTTCTTGGAGCTTAAGCGCCAATTTAGACAACCGTAGTGTGTCATTGAGATGATGATAGGCCTCTGCAATTTCAGTGGCAAAGAGATTTTTTTTAACTTCTATAACTGCAAGGACTTGGCAAATCGGATAAACAAAGTCATCGGTATGTGGAATACGACTTCCATCGCCAATTACAACCATGCAGTCAATCTGGCCGGAGCGTTCGTCACTCACTTGGATAAACCCTGAAACGACCTTGACGCCATACTTGTCAAGCATACTTTCGTTCAAAAGCCTCTTGGTGAGACCTTCATACATTTTCCCGATAGTTGGTGCATGTTTAATCGGATAATCATTGAGAATGATCTTTTCACGATCACTCATTTTCTTCAGCAGTTCGGAAAGTACTTGCATTTTAATATCTCTATTCCAAGCCAAAAAATCCAAGTCTATTATAAGGCTTGGAATTCTCCGCCCGCCTTAGTAACACCGGAATTAATTAGCGATTGCCAGTTAATCATAATACTGACACTACGAGAGCCTATTCCATGACAATCGAGCGCACAGCATTTGCACGGGCATAATGAACAATTAGGGATTGCTTGGTCGCTTGCACGGATCTAAGCGCCAACTATCGAAAAGCCACCATTATCGATAGTCAGCCGACATTAAAATTCAGTGAGTCCCGAAGCGGCATCAGCTGAGCGTCCAAGAATTTTTGGTTGGTCGAATGCTAATCTAAAGCCAGTGCTGCCTCAAGAGAGACTTCATCCACAATATCCTCTGGCGCAAAGAGATTGGCCTCCTCAACGCTTGCACGGGCTAATGCGATGTTGTGTATGAACATAACTACGGCGAGATCGCGCGTGGCACGTGAGCAGCACACATAGAAGAGGCGTCTCGTGCGGTCCACCACGTTGTCGACACCACCAGCGATGTTGTCATTATCCGTATCTGACAATGCCGTCATGCCGAAGTATTTCCCGTAGGAGAACTGCCGCTGGGTTTGTCCCTCCTCGTCATCTATCAACACAAGCACCCGCTCAAACTCGGCTCCTTTTACGCCTTGCTGGGTGGCAAATGGCGACAGATCCTCAAGGTAATGATGGTAAGCAGTCAATTCGCCGACACGGCAGTTTAGAAATGCCGTCACGGCCGGCACTTCAGGGTCATCGTCAACTGCGAGGATGGCAGGATCACCATCGAAATATTTGGTCCACGCCTCGTCGAGATGCAATAACCCGGCATCCTGCGCAAAGACAAGCACCTCCCGAAATGCTACGTCAGTCGACACCATGAGACGAGCGATTTCCTCTGTCGCGGTTTGCAGCATCCTCAAAACATCAGGAGCGTTTTCTCCTACTAGGCCAGCAGAGCTCAGTCGCGGGCACTCAGCACGCAGCAAGTTCATCACCTCGAAACCACGGTGCGCGATCACCGCCATTGCCAAAGGCAACAAGTATGTCAGGAAAGGTCTCAACGGCCATGTGGTGCCATCCTTTAGACCCTCCTTAATACTAGAAGGTGCATTGTCGTTCAACGCTGCATATAGGTTGGGGAAGCCGAGCCTAGTCGCGGCCATACGGTGTACGACTACCAATGCCCGGACGTCTGCGGCTCGATTCTCGCTCACCCAGTGCTCATCGTTGTTCGCTCGTCGAAGCCACTCCCGAACTTTTGCCAACTTCACCGAGCGATGCTCGTCGGCCGAAAGCAAAAATATTCTCGCAGAGCCTTCCATGGGGAGCTGAACTCCGTTGACCGTCTGAATTCGACCGCGCGTCTGAACTAATCCATCGCCTGGCTGACGAACTGCGTTAACGACGCTGAGTACACGCTGCGGGCATCTAAAATTTTCCGGCTTAGTGATCTGACGCCAGTGGTCGGGGACATCAATCGCACCCGCACCGTCGGTGTAAATCTTTTGCATCGGGTCACCGAAGAAACCTAGACAGAACTCGACCGGGGTGGTCTCGGCTATGCCGCGAAAGGCAGCTACGATATCCGGCCGTGTGTCTTGGCTCTCGTCGACGAACAGAACGGGATAGCGACTCGCGATGATGTCGCGGAGTAGCTGGCTCTGGTCGATTAGCTTAACCGCTGCTGAAATGACGTCAGTGTGGCCAAGGATGCCCCGACCAAAGTCGCTGCCCGCACCATACCTGAAGTGTGTTCGGGACTCTACGGCCTCAAGGTGGTTCCGATAGCGGGCGATATCTCTGACCAGGGCCTCGCGCGTCGCCGCACGTGTCCTAGGCTTATCGTGATGCTCCTGTGCGTCGGCAATTTTTTCGTGAATGCGTGAGATTACCCAGGTTTTCAGGTCGTTCTGGAATGGCCGCACCACCGCCCACAAAAAGCTGTGAATCGTTGATACATGGAATAGTGGGTCGTTTCCGACATCGCCCCAGATTTCTTTAACCGCAACCTCCGTATACGTGATGCAGGCAATCCGTTGGCCATGCGTTTTGAGCTCTTTTCTTCGCGTCCGCCCCAAGTGGTCGAGTGCCTTTACCAGGGATGTCGTCTTCCCGGAACCAGCGCCGGCGACCATCACGAAGCTGCGTTGTGGCCGTTCGTCCAAACAAGCACGCAAATCCAGATCTGCCTGCGTATCAGGCTGTCCGACGCGCCGAGTCATGGTGCCGCTTCCACATCGCCTGCCTGTTCCCCTGCGGGGAGAGATAGCGAGGGTGCAACTTGGCCCTCAAGCCATCGCAGGCCTTCTGAGATATAGCTCGGTACTTGCCATGCAGCGGGATCATGGGCCAATAGCGCGAGCGCAAAATCGGTCTTATGGAAGTTCGCGTTCTTAACCTTTCGATATAAACTTTCTGCGATGCCATCGAGGTCAAGCTTGTTGCAACCTTTGATCCGCAAACCAAGGTCTTTGCGGTCGACATTTTGACACCACGCCAGGTTTTGCAAGGCAAAGGCCTCCTCCAGCGTCCTGCCAGTTCTGTTCCCTGTTGTCTCTTGCCAAGTTACCTCAACCGTCGTTTGGTAAGAGACGCGCACGAGCGCATCCCCACCTTCAGCCCTTGGTTGGGTACGCTGATCGACAGTCGCAGCGAGCAACTCGGTGATAGTGCGGCAGCCTGGAAGCCACTTGACCAGTGTCTGATTCGACGTGAGCGCTCCAACTTCATGAACCATGCAAGCCTTACGTCCGCGTCGAACCGTTTCAGCCTCTTCAGCTTCTTCGGTTGTGTCAGGATCTGCATCGCCGGCATCATCATCGACAGGTGCATCTCCTGGCTGCGGAGGAGCGTCGACATCTGAAGGAAATACGCTATCGATATCAGTCACGATCAAAGAAGTTAGGCCTAGAAAGTCGATGAGGCCTTTGAACCTATGGCCGAACGCGCCGCCGATCTCCAGAATGCTTAGGTAAGTCGACTGTAGCTGCGGCGCCACTTTCGCGATCATCTGAGGCATCAGAATGCGCTCGACATTGCCTTCCACAAGAATGGCGGCATCAGCGAAGAATATATCGCAATGCGTGAGCCTCAGATAGCGCTCAAGGAAATCCCTGGTGTTATCGGCTGGATCAGCAGGGTCGTTCGCTGCCTCGTAGAATGCTGCCATGCTAAGGACCTGAGACCGTTGCACGCCCACATCAGTAGCGCGGCGAAAATACCGAATAGGTCGAAAGCCGCGCTCGAAGAGCACGTGCGGTGAATGGGTCGAGACGACAAGCTGGCTGGTGCAAAAAGGTGCATCCTCCTCGGGTACGGAGAGGATGTCCAGCACCTTACGGATAAAGACCTGCTGTAGCTGAGCATGCAGATGTGCTTCCGGCTCCTCAATGAAGATCAAGTGCAGAGGCGGGCGATTCTCCTCGATGTCAAGCCATCTAGCATGAACATCGAGCAGTTCGACAACCATATAGATTAGGTTTTTAAAGCCAAGGCCGTTATACCGATCTGGCAGGGTGGCTGAGCCCTCCACCCCGCCCAACGCACCCACGGCATAGTGGACGCGAGCACCTTCGTGGCTGCTGAGAATCGTAGCCGGGTTCAGGGCGGTCTTTATCAGCAGTCGTGGGTTATTGACGCCGGGATAACCAAGGTGAGCTAACTGTTCGAGCGTGGGACCAAAGACGCGCTCAAGGTGAGCGTTCAGTAAGGTCTCGGATTGGTACAGCGCACGCTGGGCCTCGTGGTCTTCGCCGCGTTTCTCAAGATTTCTCTCGTAGAAGCGACTCAGACAACGGGAAAGATCTTCGGCTCGGGAGCCTCCATTGGAGTCCGACAGGTGACGTTGGGCATGCAGGCAGTCCACCATGACAAGGCTGGCCAAGACATCCCTGCCGCTGCGACCTTTGTCTGGCAACAGACGCAGGGGAGTGTAAGCGTCCCCGGCATGCAGATTATCGTCGAACTGGGCACGATCAAGAACGTAGTAGCGTAACTCGAAATCTCGCCACAGGCGATCAACCGTGGCATCTGAGAGAAAGTCGCAAAGCGTACGTGGCTGTGGGTTGTATTCACCATTGTTTTGAGCATGTGCTGGCTCCGCCAGGGCTGGCACTTCAGTTTGTTCTGCGGGGGGCGCATTAGCGAGCCTAGCGCGGGTTCGCGTCTCTTGGAAACTGGTTCTAAGCGCTGGCGCGTCTGACGCGACGAGCTCGACTCGGATACCGACCCGGGCTCCTTGCCACGCCAAACTTGGCAACAGATCTACAACTCGATGAAGATCGGCAGGGCTGACGCCAAACCAGATGTCGATGGAAATAGTTGGCAGTTCAACGCCCGCTGTGCCCTCCCCAAAGGAGTTAATGGCTTCCCAACATTCAGAACTAAAATCATGAAGCGAAAATCGGCTCTTAGACGCTGAGGTGAACAACTGCAGAGCGTGTGCCGCTGAAGTCTTACCGCTATTATTGGCTCCCACGAAAATGGAAATGTCTGATGCCAAGTCGATGCGGGCGTCCTTAAGACGCCTGAAGTTGCGAATCCAGACTGTCTCGATGTGCATAATTCTCGCTTTTCTTTTAGGGAATGACCACTAAGGTCAGTGATTTCTAATGGTCGCGACGGTCATAGGGCAACGGAAACCAATATGGCACGCTGTCAGTTCTTATATTGGCCAAAGCGTCATGAGCGGCTACACCTAGCCGCACATAGAAAAAATATAAGCATAACATCTTGCTTAGATGAAAAATTCACGAAATGTCACGCGCAAGAATCTGACGAACCGAGCATTCATGCATTATTGATAGCAGAGCTTCCTGTTTTCGCAAGGTCTGCTTGTCTCTCACCGGCCAATACTTCATTAGCTGGCATCCAAACCGTGTTCGCGTCGAGTAAAGCCTACAAATATTTGCCCATACTGACAAACCTCATTTTAAGCATGCCTATGTGTAAAAAAATCGATATATTTGTAGAATGCCCTACGCTCGTGTAGCATTGCTAGATGTCAATAACAACCGCCAATGATGACTACTGACGAATGGAGCCGCTACGCATGCAATCTGCTAAAAGCAGAGCTCGCTCGCTCAGGCGTCGGCTATGAAGAGCTTGTGAGCCGATTGGATGCTATTGGTGTGCATGAAACATATCAGGGACTCGCGGCGAAGATTAATCGCGGCACTTTCAGCTTTGCATTCTTTGCTCAGTGCATGGCTGCATTAAGCGTTAAAACGGTGCGATTGAGCGAGTAACCTATTAGCGTCTAAAAATGTTTTTTACAAGATCTACGTAGCGCTTTAACAGAGAATGGAATTTAGATGGGCAATGAGAAGGCCACCGATCAGTTCGTACGCGACCTCCTTAGGGATATTGGAGTCACAAGACCATGGGAGCAGGACGGCGGCCCAAAGTGGAAGCGTAACGCACTCGCGGGTGGTTCCAAGTCAAAGCCAGGAAAGGGCGAAGGCAAACCCGAATTCGTGTTTGTCGTCGATGACTTCATTGTGATTATCGAGGACAAGAAGGAAGCACGCTTCACGCGGTTCTTAGAAGATGGTCTGGTGAACACTACGTTTCCGTATAGGCAGGACTATGCGTTCAACGGCGCGGTCCACTATGCGAGCGCGATGCTGCGTAATGGAGTGCCGCACGACAAGGGGATCTTCGCTGTCGGCATCGGTGGTGAAGAGCACCACCATGAGATCGCTGTGGCGTACGTGGGGCCTGGCCAAATCAAATTACTCGACGACCTCGATAACCTTGATGTCTTTGGAGCGGAATCTATCGGAGAGTATTACTCAGTCGCAGTGCGAGGGAACAAGCCGCAGTCGGAGATTCAGCTAGACACCGTGAAGGCGGCTGCTTCGCGTCTACATGAGGGGATGCGTAACTTCGGCTCTGTCGAGAATGACCGCAAGGCACCGCTAGTGTCGGCGATCCTGCTGGCCCTGGAGAAGCCCGGCTTTGAAATCGAAGAGTTGAAAGGCTCTTACGACCAGAGTCTGCCCGACGATTGGGACGGCGCGAAAATCTACAAGGCAGCCCATGCCTACATGGTATCTAAGGGCTTCGGGCCGCAGCAGAAGATCGGCACGTTGCTCGACCAGTTCGCGTTCATCGAAAAATCACCCGCGCTGAACCGCGTGCACAAAGAGCTGGGGATGACACCGCTTAAGTGGTTTGCGCAGATTCTAAAGTCGGACGTGCAGAAAGTCGTCACAGATCCCTCGATGAGTTCATTCGACGTGCTAGGGAACTTCTACCACGAGTTCATCTCATACGGCGGCGGTGACGGCAACACACTTGGCATTGTGCTTACTCCAGAGCACATCACAGCGCTCATGACCGAGCTCATCGATGTTGGCGCTGGCGACTGGGTCCTCGACCCTACGGCGGGTACCGCGTCGTTCCTCATCGCTGCGATGCACCGGATGTTCAAAGACGCAGGTGATGACGAGATAGTTAAGGAAGATATTCGCAAGAACCGGCTCCACGGCATCGAGCTCCAGGACAAGCTGTTCGCCATCGGTGCCACGAATATGATCCTACGCGGCGATGGCAAGGCGAACTTCCGCCGCGACTCGATCTTTGAAGCTCCGTTGCATGAGATGCGTGGCGATAAGCGCAGTACAGGAGATAGCTGGATCCCAGGTCACGGCTTCACGAAGGCACTGCTGAACCCACCGTACTCGCAGGCAAAGGACAAAACAACGCGGCACTTATCCGAGCTGGCCTTCATCGCGAGAGCACTAGAGTTTCTGAACCCTGGGGGGCGTCTTGCAGCGATCGTTCCGCAGTCCACAATGGTTGGAAAGACGAAAGAAGACAAAGACCGAAAGGTGTCACTGTTGAAGAAGCACACGCTCGACACAGTTATCACTTTGAACGGCGAGACCTTTGCCGACTCGGGTGTAGGAGTGCATCCTGTGATCGTACTATTTACCGCAGGGCGGCCGCATCCGCTAGATGCAAAGGTGAAGTTCGTTAACTTCCAACACGACGGGTACAAGGTGCAGATGCACCGAGGACTCACGGACGATGGCACTGCAGCTTCGCGACGCAAACACCTGCTTGAAGTGCTGCGAGGTGATGCGGTTGACGACACCCGGTTTATCGTACGTTCTGAGATCACGGCGCTGGATGAGTGGCAGCACTCGTACTTCTACTTCAATGACCAGCCCCCCACTGTCGAGGACTTCATGGCGACAGTTGCCGACTACCTCACGTGGCAGGTGGATATGCACGCCCACGGCCACGGCGGACTCATTACACCTAAAGAGGAAAAACTGCGATGCGTGGGAGACGGCACGTGAACACATTTGATAAGCTGACCTTCGCCCCAGTATATGTGACCGACATCGAGGGGCGTCAGGCTGGTCTGTTCCGCGCTCACAAAGGGAGACGTTTGATCTCCGCGCATAGAAAACTTGGAACAACCCCGTTTGTCGGCGCGTCGAGAGTGAACAATAGTATTACTGATTTTGCTGATACTCCTGTGCTGTTTCCGGGTGGCTGGGTGACCTTGATCTACAACGGCGACGGCGGAACTGGGCACGCTAAGTACCAACCAGCTCCATTCAGCGCGTCGGACGACGTCATCGCCCTCCAACCGCTGTCCAGCCAAGCCACAGAGCACGCCTTGCTATTGATCGCGAGCATGCTCACGCACCAATGTGTCCCGAAGTTCGGTTTTGGCTACAAGCTAACGTTGCATCGCCTTGGTCGCCAGAAGATCATGGCTCCCGTGACGTCCAATGTCGATGGCGAGCAGGTTGTAGACTGGGATAGTTTAACCCGCCTCGGCAAAGAATTGGTGAACGATGCGAAGCTGCGAATGCGGGCTGTTCGGCAACTGACTCAAACTGAGAAAATGGCAGAACCGGAGTTGACGTATGTGCCGATGCTCATCACAGATGTATTTGAGTCAATGCGTGCGGCTGGCAAGTGGTTCGATCTTAGTAAAGCGATCTCGTCTGGCAATCCATCAGTACCGTATGTTGCGCGTTCAGGCGGTGGAAACGGAATCGGAGCACTCCTGCCACATCAAGGATTTGACCCACCCAACGCAGGGAACGCCGTTACGATCGGAGTTTCAACTTCGACTGTGTTCTATCAGCCAGTACCCTTCTATACAAGCAAAGAGATCCAGGTTCTCCGGCACCGTCAACTTTCTGCGGACAATGGACCGATTCTCGTCTCGCTTCTTCGCGAGCAGATGAGCAAGTTCCAATGGGGCAACGGAGCATCTTTGGAGCGACTTAGGGCAACCCGAATCATGGTGCCAGTGACGACCGACGTCAACGGGGAACAAGTCGTGGACTGGGAAGGGATGAGCCGTTACGGGCGTACGTTACGCTTGAGAGCTGAAATCGCGATGAATGTCGCACTAAAAGACGCAATAGGTGTAGCGGCCACGCCTTGATCTGTACTAGCTCAGACTTGGCCTGACACACGACGTCCGACGACCGGCACCATTCGCACCGGACGTTCATATGCCCGAATAAGCTCTACTGTCTAAGCACGCATTTTGCAGTTTGTGGACTCTGTGAGTCAGGTCGAGTCCACTAACGAAAACGATTCACTCGCCAGCGCGTTCGAACATGCCGTACCATGCACAACAAAAATTGAACGTCTCGGCGCATTGATCACAAAAAACTTTTCGAGGACCGAAGTGAAAGCCACCGAAGCAAATCTGCTCAAATTTCTACGCAAATCTCCCCAGTTCATCATCCCGATCTACCAACGAAACTATGCATGGACAGCTGCGCAGTGCCGTCAGTTGTGGGGCGATCTGATGCGCGCTGGCCGCGATCCGGAGGTGAGCGCGCATTTCATCGGTTCTATCGTCTACGTGGAGCGCGGTCTGTCATCAGTCACCAGTCAGGAAGCATTGCTGGTCATCGACGGCCAACAGCGTCTAACCACCAGTACCTTACTCATTGCGGCCTTAGCTAAGCACTTCGAGACACACGGGCTGGGAGAAGTACTCGAAGCATTTTCGAACAAGAAGCTTCGCAACTATTACCTGCTCAACCCAGACGAAGAAGGCGAGCGTCATTTTAAGCTGATTCTATCAGAGACCGACAAAGAGACCCTGCTCGCTCTACTGCAAGGCGCTCCGCTACCGGCAGAGGCCAGCAGCCGCATCACAGAGAACTACGCCCTGTTCCAGGAATTGATTACGGCAAACCAGTCGGAGCTGGAAGCCATTTGCCAGGGCCTAGCCAAGCTTGTGATAGTTGATGTGGCGCTTGATCGCGCTCAGGACAATCCGCAGATGATCTTTGAGAGCATGAACTCTACAGGGTTGGAACTTAGCCAGGCGGATCTGATCCGCAACTACATCCTGATGGGGCTTGAGCCGAAGCTGCAAACCGATCTCTACAAAGCTTACTGGCGGCCAATGGAAAAGGCCTTCGGCCAAGCTGCCTACGTGGTGCACTTTGACGGCTTCATGCGCCACTACCTCACGGCGAAGACGGGGGACATCCCTAACGTCCGTGACGTATACCACGCGTTCAAGGCGTTTGCACGTAGCTTCAAGGGCGACATTTGTGATCTCGTGGCCGACATCTACGTTTATGCGTCCTATTACTGCGCCATGGCCTTGGATACGGAGACCGATACCGGGCTCAGGCAAGCTTTTCACGATCTGCGCGAACTAAAGGTCGACGTGGCGTACCCTTTCCTGTTGGACGTGTACCACGACTATAAGCAAGGGCGTCTGAATACAGAGGAAGCACTGCGGATTGTTCACTTGGTCGAGAGTTATGTGTTCCGGCGCGCCATCTGCGCCATTCCCACCAATTCAATGAACAAAACGTTCGCAGGCCTGAGTCGAATGCTGAAAAAAGACCGTTACCTTGAAAGCGTTCAGGCCGCATTCCTGATGTTGCCGTCGTACCGCCGCTTCCCAGGCGACGACGAGTTCCAGCGGGACGTCAAGGTACGTGACCTCTACAATTTCCGCAGCCGTAGCTACTGGCTGCGCCGGCTGGAAAACTACGGGCGCAAAGAGCGCGTCGTGGTTGAAGACTACACCATAGAGCACATCCTGCCCCAGAACGCGGACCTGTCCAAAGAGTGGCAAACAGAGCTTGGTCATGATTGGCAGCGCGTTCAGCAGCAATGGGTTCATAGCCTGGGCAACCTGACCCTTACGGGTTACAACAGCGAGTACAGCGATCGTTCTTTCGCTTACAAGCGCGATCAAGTCATCGATAAGAATGGCAATCCGGTCGGATTTGCGTACAGTCCACTGAAGCTGAACATTGGGCTCGGCAAAGTGCATGCGTGGGATGAGGCAGCCATCATGGCCCGCGCCGATCGCCTGTCCCGTGATGCCGCGCACGTCTGGATATCGCCGCAACTGGCAGAAGATGTGCTCACCGCCTACCAGCCGACCTCAGCCAAACCTGGCCAGTCATACAGCATGGCTGACCATCCGTTCTTGTCTTCAGGCCCCATCCACGAATTGTTCGAGGCGCTGCGAAAGTCTATTTTGACGCTAGATCCATGCATCAATGAAGAGTTCCTTAAGCTCTACGTGGCCTACAAGGCAGAGACGAACTTCGTTGACGTCGTCCCCCAGGCCAAGCGCCTGCTGCTGGTGCTCAACCTCGGCATCACGGAGATCGAAGACCCCAAGGGCCTGTGCCGCGATATCTCCAACATTGGCCGATGGGGCAATGGCGACGTTGAAGTCGGTTTGAGCCATACAGACGAACTGCCATACGTATTGGGACTGGTCCGGCAGTCTTTCGAGCAACAGATGGGCGGGGCGCAGAACGAATGATTTGATTAGAGACGCGGGGGGCTCATCTAAGTTGTTTAATGGCCGTTTCTGGCCGGGAGGCGGACCATGAGGACTTTAACTCATCTGACAGTTTGTGTCAGATCAAGTCGCGGCCATTCCGTCTTAACCATTACCTGAATGCTTTAGCATTCCGGCTATGTGTAGAACTTCCCTTTCGGCCCGTACCCAGCCGGCGTGACTGTCAGTGTCGCAAGTCGATCGATCAACTGCTTGCGGCATGTGAACATGTCTCGGTAGCCTGAGTCTTGTAGAAAAAGCCCATTGCGACGCTCCAGCTTAGGGAGTTAAATCTTCTTCTTTGTCTTACCAACAATCTCAAGCTAACTGGAATTAGAACGAATGTGGAAAACTGTCGTAGCCTCGATCAAACACCTTCTCAACATACGCATACTTGGTCTGATAAATGGAAAGCCATCACATGCCACATCAATCGAAAATGCCCTTCCGCCCCCCTTTTGCATCCGAGATGCTTCTGCGTTAGACGCTATATGGATAATCAGGCTGTATGAAGATGGCATGGCCAACGGACACTTCGCGCCGCAACCAAGTCAAATTATCTTTCTGATGATTCGTCAAGTAATCCACCGTGGCACAATTTGTCGGCAGGTTGATCGCAAGAGGAAGACCTACAACGAGACCATTAAAGCGTGGATCCGCGTTGCTGAAATTGAAGGCAATCCAGCTGGCTTCCTCTTAAACGCAGAGCGTGAACCCGGAAGTAAGGAAATTGAGCTTTATCAGATGGCGACCTGCGCGCAATACAAGCGTCAACTTGTCGCAACAAGGCTCGTTGACGATACTCGATCTACAACAGCGGGGCATCGTCTCTACGCACGCTGTTATCCGAAGTCAACTCATGCATACAGAATGCTTATTAAACAGGGCTTCAAACACTACAACACCCTCCCCCGTGGCACGCGAGAATTGAGATTTGATTGGACTGAAGCCGCCCACGAGAGTAACTGTCATTTCACAGCAAGCTCGGAATCTTCCTCTTCGCAACCGGTCTAATATACCGCGCCAAGGTTACGTCCGACCGATGTCCAGTTTGTTCCCGGATTTGATATGGCTGTAGTCCGACCATCGCGGCCTCAGTACAATAGCCAGCCCGTAGGCTATGTCCCGCAACCATCTTCGCAGCTCCGTCGCCAGCCATCATTCGCACAGATGTCTTAACTACCAAACCAACAGACTGCGGCGTCAGCGCCTTGCTACCCACGATCTGATCGTGCCGGTTAATTGGCCTGAACATTGGGCCAGCGACAATCCCAGCCAGCTCAAGCCAATTCTTCAGCACCATCACCGGACAGCGACTACCTCTTGCATACGGGATGAATACGGTTCGTCCTACGCCCTCTTGGTCTGTCTTCGACCGTCGAATCAACAACTCTACTCCCTCTTCGAATTGCGTCATTTCTTCGTATTGCAGAGCAACAAGTTCAGAACGCCGGAACGCACCGGCAAATCCAATAAGCAGAAGCGCCTTGTCACGCGCAGCCTTCATTGGCGCCTGCTGATCGATATGGACCATCATTTCTAGCAGATCGTCCTTAACTAGGGCTGTCACGCGGCGCTGCTTGGTGCCTAATGTTCGACGAATTCCCTGCATGGTCCGCTTGACCAGATGATCCTTCATCGGCGAGTCCTGCCCTTGATCGGCATGCGCCCTGTGGATAGCGATAAGGCGATGTTGCAGAGTGGCGACTGCTAAAATACCGGCAAAGCTCGCCAGATATTCGGCGACCATTGCAGCACTTGCGGGTATGGCGCCACCATGCTGCATGAAATGACGAATGTCCGCGTCGTATGACCGCGTGGTGGCGCTCGACTGTGCCGCCGCTGAATAGCTAACCACAAGCGCCGATGGCGTCGCCTTCGGCGTTTTAAGTGACTTCCCTGCCTTCATTGTCGTGAGAAGTTTTGGAAAGGGCTTCGTTAAAGTTTTCATGTTTGCTTTCGGTAGAGACAGTAACGCGTTAGCGATAGTTGCAGGAACAAAAAACGGCACCGCAGAGGGTGCCGTTACGTAATGTGGAGTGCGACAGTACGCATCCACAAAATTTACCTATTAAGCACTGCACGAGGGATCAAGCCCTAGGCATTGTTTTAATACTCTGAGGGTAGAAGTAACGTTGTCACAGAGCGGTCGGCCTCCGTGATAACCCAGAGCTTTTCGTCAGAGATTTTGTATGCTGACAATATCCGGAATCCATGAAGAATCGCGACACGATTTGCTTGCTCATCCTCCGAACATATCGATCCAAAATCCCCCGACTGATGCCGAGCTAAATAAGTGGAAGCATTCGCACCTGCTCGGTCAAGTAGATCTAATGCCCCAGGTGTAGCTACCGTCGCACCCAGAGCAAAGAGAGGAGAGCGATGTGTGACTGTCTGCTCCGTGTTGTGCGGTGGAAGGCGTCTACTGCAACAAATTTTCATATCATCCTTTAATGGTAAGAAGTTACGAACGTGCGTACACCAACCTCAACAGAAAAAGAGGTTCACGTGGTCGCTGAATTTGGAGGTGTGAAATACAGCAGGTCAGAGTGTTTTCCAACCTGCTTGCAACTTGGTTGCAGGCATCGATTTAAGCAAAGATGCCGTTAGGCGAAAGGGATTGTAGGAATTGGTTAAAGTGGATCCAACCGTCAAGACAATTATTTCCCGAGTTTAAGCTATGGTCATGACCCTGCTTGCAGCGGAACAGCGCTGCCCTGTCTTGCTTAATTTTCGACTCCCACGACAGTGGCGGTGATCGCGGCGGGCTCCCTGCAGGGCGGGTTTTGGGGCGGAGCCCCATGCTCCCCAGCACTGCTTACACTTGCCACTGGTGCGGCTTGCGCCGCTGTTTTGACGGACGCGCCGCCGTATTTGTCGACGATCATCGCGCCGCCACCCTTGCCGCTTGCGTACACCACATCCGGCGTCTGATAGTTCAACGACTGGTGCGGCCGCTCCTCGTTGTAGAAGGTAAAGTACCGCGTCAGCCCGACAGTCAGATCCCCCATCGTCGCGTATCCGTTTAGGTACACGTCTTCGTGCTTGACGTTGCGCCACAGCCGCTCGACGAAGATGTTGTCCAAGGCGCGGCCCCGGCCGTCCATGCTGATGGCAACTCCTTCCCGGATCAAGACTCCGGTGAACGCCAGGCTCGTGAACTGGACGCCCTGGTCGGTGTTGAAGATAGCGGGCTTGCCGTGACCGATCAGCGCCTCTTCCAGACAGTCCACGCAGAATGATGCGTCCATGCTGTTGCTGATGCGCCAGGACAGTACGCGCCGCGAGTACCAGTCGATGACCGCCACCAAGTATGCAAAGCCGCGCGCCAGCCTGATGTACGTGATGTCGGTACTCCAGACGTGGTTAGGCCGGACGACCGCCATTCCGCGCAGCAGGTACGGATACACCTTGTGCCCTGGATGGCGCACCGTCGTGCCCGGACCCGGCGCCATCCCCGCCAGGCCGATCATGCGCATCAGGCGCTGTACGCGCTTGCGGTTGACCAGCCACCCCAGCCGCAACAGGATCACCACCATCCGCCGACTGCCATAGAACGGATGCCGGGTGTACTCTTCGTCAATCAACGCGCACAGCGTCAGGTCGCCTTCGTCGCTTCCCGGCGCCTGACGCGGCCGATACACCGTCGCCCTCGACACGCCGACCAGCTCACATTGGCGCAGCAGGGAAAGCTTGCCTTCCCGCTCAATCCATCCCAGCCGCACCGCGCCGCTTACAGGCCGGACTTTTTTTTAAGCCAGTCCAGTTCCATCTTCAGGCGCCCGATCTCGCCGTAGAGCCGGTCCTCGTCCTCGTGCGCCGCGTCTACCTTGGGGCCCCGCTTGCCCTCGAACAAGGTCCCGGCGCGGGCAAGAATTTCCTTCTTCCACTGGCTCACCATCACCGGATGAACGCCGTGCAGTTGGGCAATCTCATTGACCGTCTTGACCCCGCGCACGGCCTCAAGTCCGACCTTCGCCTTGAACTCCGCGCTGTGCACTTTCCGCTTCTTTGCTTCCGTCATTCGCTGCCATCCTCCGTTGAGGACCATAGCTTAAACTGCTGTCTCAAATCGTGGATCCACTATAGGTAAGCGAAGTGGGATTACTTGCACTCAGAGGTGGCTGTGGCCAAGGCCTCTTGCCGCATCAGCTCCTCCATTCCAGAGCTGGAACGAAATTCTTCACCAGCGGCTCGGGCACTTGCTGCAGCCTGTTCAACTTCATTGGAATGCTGCTTCTCCCAAGCCATCAGTTTCGTTTCGACGCAAGGTGACAAGTTAGGTGAGGCGTTTTGACCTTTGACTTCCTCTTCACTTGCTGCTGGCGGTCTTACTGCAACAGTAGAAGATGCAGATTCCTGATGATTGGTTTCCTCGCGAATTGAGGCCCACTCATTGGCATCACGCATAAATGCTAGCTGCCCCAACTCTCCCCTTAACCGCCAGCCGCTTTCTGATTTGACTAGCTCACCAGCACCCGAGATATCATACTTTTTCGTTGGTAAGCCACGAATACGCGCATCTGATAATTGCGCAATGACGAAATGGCAGCCGAGATAGGCTGCTTCTTTTCCATGATCCACATACCTGCGCAGTGTTTGCTCTGGCGTAGCCCTTAGAGTTAATTTAGCTGAAAAATCTACTTGGTACGAATCCTCAGTTGCAATTCCGTCCACCTTGCGGACATCACTTACTGACCATAATGGGCAGTTCGAAAGCTCAGCCATTACATACGGCTCTATATCCGATGCACCCGGCTTCGACTGGACACATGCAGAAAGTATGCAGATCGAGCCGAGCATAATCGCTCCCTCCATGACTTTATTCATTCCAAGTAAAAATGGAAGTTTTCGACAGTCCATCCGGCCCTTCGTCGTGTTCAGTTGCATGATGCTCCTCATAGATAACGTTGAAAAAACGGCTGGCGAATTGGCCTTCGATCCTATTCAAACCCGCCCGCCCTGATGGATCTGCGGGAGGCTGATTCGATAGCCGCGATGCATTCGTCCCGTTTTTGCTTGTTTGTGAATGTCATTGCCCGCGAACCAAATGCGCCATGTACATACAGGCTCTTGCCAGCTTCACGGGTGATCTTTGTAATCCCGGACAATGGAATGCTGTCTACGGTTCCCATATCCTGTAGGAAGCGAAAACTCAGGTAGTCAGCAACGCCGTAGCTGGCCATGTCGCATGGGAGCAGCACCCGGTCTTGCAAGGGATCTACAAGAACGCCGAAATAGGTTGCTGCGAGCCAGCGAGCAACCTGATGCCCTAAGTAGAGGCAAAGGAGACCAATGCACGGCACCAAGACAATGCTGAAGTACCACTGCCAATGTGCAAACCAAAAGATCAGGTATGCCGACACAATGGTGATACCGCCCCCAACACCCAGCGGATACCAAAGGCTTGCAGTATCGAAAATCCGCTGCGATGAAGCGTTTGCGGCGAAAACCCTTTTTAGCCGACTGTAGTGTCTCCATGCAAAGATAAGGAACGGGATGAAGAGGATCACTCCAAATGCGATATACGCATCACTATCGTCTTTCTTTTTTGCTGCCAATTGAATCTCCCTAATGAAGAGCACAAGAATAATCAAATCATGAAATAACACTTTGAGTTTGATAATTGTCTCACGGAAATTATCTTAAGCAAACTCAAAGTGGGTGGAGTTGCGTATCAAAAAAATGGATGCTTCGCCGTGTGACAAGCATCCAACCAAAAAAATGTGACGCGCAGCTCCTCTTCGCTGCCAATATGAGACGCATACGCCTCGCCAAATCTCTGACTCAAGAGAAGGTCGCCGAGTATGCCGAACTCCACAAGAATTACATCTCATCCGTTGAACGCGGTGAGAGAAACATTTCAATCTGCAATATCGAGCGCATCGCACGCGCCCTGGGTGTGTCCATGGCAGAGTTGCTGTCTCCCCCACCGCCGCAGGAGTAGCTAAAGCCGGACGCTTTACCCAGCTAGATAGACGAACGCCCTGTCACTTCTTCGTCGATGAAGCGATCTTTCCCATCGGATGTACTCCGATGTACCAGGCAGGCTGCAACACATCAAGGTCAGTACGGACCTGCAACTTCACATCTGCTGCGGCAGGATCAATTGCGTAGGTCACGATTTTTGCGTCGTGACTCGCCTTAGCCTTATGGATTACAACAAAGCGCCCCATTTCCCAGTCAGTGTCGTAGTCGACCAGCGCCATGCAGAGGTCCGGCAATGTGGCCGTACCCGTGCATTCCTTCCACACGGTCGCCACCCAGCCATATTTGGCAAAGATACTTGCAAGAAATTCGGCATCGATCCAGTGGCTGTACGGGCCGATAGCTGGCATACCAAGCTCCTCTGCCTTTTTAAAGACATCTTCGATCGTGGTAGAGGCAATGATCGCAATCGATGCGAATGCATATGCGTGGCGATCCTTGGTTCCGACATGCTTGAATGCCGGTTGAAATCCTGCGGTGTTGGAAGTAACTACGCTAGGAAGTGTAGGTAAGGTGCTCATGTTTATTCCTTGAAATGATAAAAGAAGCGCGCAGCAATGCCAGCCGAACGAGCGGCAACCAAGATCGGGCTGTAATGGCATTCGGGGATTGCTGAAGCATCGATCTACCGTCCTTGTCTCGGAGGCGACCTGAACAGACTTGCGGCACTGCGCGATGAATCGAGTTCGGCACCATGAACGATGCGTAGCTTGAACTCGATATCAATATTTTACCATAACGACAATGTTTCAATAAGAGCAAATAACTTTGCAATTTTCAGCGTTTCTCCAGCATTCAGGAGGGCTTCCCCTTGTATGTCGGCGCATGCTCACTAAGCAATACGTGCTCGCAATGCCAGAGAACGCCATAAAACGGCCAGACAAGCTCGTAATGCACGTGACACGACACTTGACAGCGCCGATGATGCCAAACGCCGTACAACGCGGGATTTGCAAGTCCTAGTTAGCGGCATATTCGAGGCGCTGTAGATAGGCTCCCCAGGTTGCCAACGCTTCGCTACGTTCCGGAAAATATGTATGAACATCGTAAATGCCTTCAATCCCAGGAAGCTTATGATTCAGGCACATTTCTGTGATATCGCGCGGAATACCTAATGCACGCATATGACTTTTCGCCGTGGAGCGCAGGTCATGAGGAGTAAATCGCCTGACAGAAGGCGAATATTCCGTGAGCCAGAACTCAATAGCGGCTCCGATGGTATTGGGATTGATAGGCGCATCACCACCAAACTTCCTCTTTCGTTGCTCTGCTCTGCTAGGCAAGATAAAGGCAGAATCACCGCTCAGGGTCTTCAACTCCGTCAACCATTCCAAGACCGGGCCTGACAATGGGATTTGCATACCTGGCCCCGTTTTCGTAGAAGGCACGCTCCACACTGCGGATTCAAAATCAAACTGTTCCCAGCGAGCATTGCGGAGTTCGTCAGACCTTACGGCAGTTCCTAGTAGCAAACGAACAGCCAAGGCATTCTCCCGGTTCATTTTCGCTCTAAGAACGATCCGTAACTCAGCCTCAGACAGCATCAACCTGAGACGTACAGGAGGACGCCGACCAAGCAATGCAGTAAGCTCGATGCCGACACAAGGGTTGGCCGCTACCAGCTTCCTGCCAGCGGCATGCCTGAACAACATCCGCGCAGTTGAAAGCAGTGTCCGCGATTCACTCCAGGGGGCATCGACAAACTCGATCAGCTCAACGATATCCATCGACGACACCTGAGAGACCGTCAATCCGCCTAGCCGATTTTCGATGCGAACAAGACTGCGCCCATACCCCTTTTGACTACTCACAGAAAGGTCTACTAATATCTTCTCGCGGTAGTCCTCGATCAGCCGGCGGACCGTCCAATCTTTCAATGCCAAGGAGACCATACGCCGCTTTTCTGCCGCCGGATCGCCCCCTTGATCTATTTCCACCCGTTTTTCCCGAGCCGTCTTTCTTGCAGCAGCCAGGCCTAAGTCTGGGTAGTTTCCAAGGGTAAGCTCTCGGACACGGCCTCCATACCGATATCGCAATATCCAGGATGCGGTACCCCTCATGGATATAGTAAACGTCAGGCCATCCCCGTCAGACCTTGCCAGCGGCACCGGAAGCACAGTTACCTCATCTGTTAATGGATCGCGTATAGTGGGTGCGAAGCCATTTTCTACAGCCCTCAGCCAGTGCTGTAATTGCATGGCATCAAGTCGGTCTCTGTTCTTGATTTTTGTTGTCATATTTCTGCCCATCGAACGTAGCTACACAATTAGCTACACATAATAGTGACAACATTAATAGACGTCAATAGACAAATATGGATATTAAATCAGTAAAATCAATGACTTATGCAAAATCATTAGACATCAATAGATGTCGACAGACACTAAAAATACAATACGACGTCATCCTGATGTAGCCATGCCAGGCACCACCGCCTTCTGGCGCGACCCGGCCCTGCCCCATGTGGAGAGCCGACGCGCCTGTCACAGCCGCGCCTGCTACAAGCCACACAGCCATCCCACGTATTCCATCGGCGCCGTCGATGCCGGTGGCAGCATCTTTACGGGCAGCAAGGACGGCAAGGTGCCACTCAGTAACGGCAGCCTGGTGCTGGTGCCGGCCGGCTGCGTGCACGCCTGCAATCCATTGCCCGGCGCACCCTGGAGCTACCAGATGCTGCATCTCGATGCGCAGTGGCTGCAAACCCAGGTGCCGCAGCTGTGCGCAAACAACGCCAGCGTGCTGCACGCGCCTGCCCTGTACGCCCAGTTCTGCGCCATGAATGCGCTGCTGTTCTCGCCTGCACCCGCGGCCGACAAGCAGGCGGCGCTGCTGGCATTCCTGCATGCTTGCGCCAGCGCCAGCGCCAGCGCCAGCGGGGCGACTTGCCTTCCTTCCACAGCGGCCATCATTCCCACGCACCTACGCCCGGCCCTGGCAGCCCTGCAGGCACAGCCGCTGGCCAGCCTGGAGCACTTGGCGCAACTGGTCGGCATGAGCCGCTTCCAGCTGATCCGCGCCTTCCGCACCGCCACCGGCATGACACCGCATGCGTATCAACTCAACCTGAACGTCAACCGCGCACGCGAGGGCTTGCACACGAGCAGCGCCGTAGCCGATATCGCCTACGCGCTGGGTTTTGCCGATCAAAGCCACCTGCAGCGCGTCTTCAAGGCGCATACGGGCATCACGCCTGGGCGCTATCGCGCTTAGGAGCCTGCAATTTTCTTCAATACACGCCGCTGCTCCCCCTTGCATACTCGCGCATCGCCATTGCCGGAGCCGTGTTTCATGCAGGATTTTCTCTTCATCGCCGCCGCCCACTTCCTGGCGCTGCTGTCTCCAGGCCCCGACTTTTTCCTCGTCGCCCGCAGCGCGCTCGCGCATGGCTGGCGCCACGCGAGCGCTGCCTGTATCGGCATCGCGCTAGCCAATGGCGTGTTCATCGCGGCGGCCTTTGCTGGCGTGGCCGTGCTGCGCCCGGGCAGCACCCTGTTTACAATAGTGCAATTAGCCGGCTGCGCCTATCTGCTGTACCTGGGCTGGCTGTTCCTGCGCCATGCAGGGTGCAGCAGCCAGGATGTGCCCGGCGCTACCACGCACGGCGCGGCAAGCTGGCACACAGGCCTGGGCATGGGCTTTATCTCCGCCATCCTGAATCCGAAGAATGCGCTGTTCTATGTCAGCCTGGCATCCGTGGTCGCCAGCCGGCATACCAGCAGCGGCTGGGTGCTGGTGTACGGCGCGTGGATGGTGTGTGCCGTGCTGGCGTGGGATTTGGCGGTGGCGCTGGCCATTGGCAACGCCGCGCTGCGGCAGCGCTTTGCGCGCGCGCTGCCGACGCTGGAACGGCTGTCCGGCGTCATGCTGATCTTGCTGGCGGCGGCGCTGCTGGTGAATCTGGCCAAGATGATACTCAGCAACAGCGCGTGAGCACGGCAAAAGTTGACTTGGCATGATGCCTGAGGAACGATGTGGTCGATGTGCAAGCAGATTGATGCTTGCCGCCCTTCCTGCTGCTACTCGTGTCCTGGCAGCGCTTTTCTCGCATAAAAGGTCGCTACGCTGTCGATTTCCTCGTCCGTCATCGGCCGCGCCACATTGCGCATTTGCTGTTGCCCGTCGTTTTTTCGCCGACCGTGTTTGAAGTCTTCCAACTGCTGCACCAGATAGGGTTTCGGCATGCCTTCCAGCCAGGGCGCGCCCAGTTTCTGGTCGACGCCGCCATGGCAGGAAATACAGGGTGCGATGTTGCGCATGGGGTCGCCGACACGCACCAGCGCAGGCAACGCTTCGTCGTAGGTGGTCGGTGCGGTGCGTGCCTTGGGCAAGCTGGCGTAGTAAGCCGCCAGGTCCGCGATGTTCTCTTCGGTGAGACTCATGGCCAGCGCCGCCATGATCGAACTTTGCCGCTTGCCGCTCTGGTAGTCGAGCATCTGCTTCTTGATCACTTCGGGATACTGTCCGGCCAGGTTCGGTGCGTCGGAGCGGCTCATGCCGAGGGCGCCGTGGCACATGGTACAGTTCAGCGCCAGCGTGGCGCCGCGCCCGACCGACGCCGATGACGCTGGCTTGGCCATCGCCGGCAGCAAAACTACATTGGTGGACACGGTCGGCGCATCTTGACCGCGCTCAGTGCCGGCTATCCACTTGCTGGGCACGCCGGCGGCGCGGCAGATGCTGTCCCACAGGCCCTGGGCGCGGAAATCCGCCTGCGCCGAGGGCAGCCAGACAAAAGCGACGATGGCCGCCACAATGGTGAGCAGGATCAGGCCCACAGTGCTGACCCATCCCACGCGATTGGTTTTGGAGAAAAATCCGTGCTCTCGCATTATCGCGCTCCAATCGGAACAATGGGGACGATGGCCTCCGGCGTCAGCGCCAGCTGCAGGATGGGGTAGCCGTAATTGACGACCGTCAGGGCGATCATCATGGAGACCCATAACGTAAAGCCGTTCAGGGCGGCCGGCACCCTGGCGTGGGGATGGACGGCCTGGCTGAACGAGAATGCCGGCGCTGGCGCATCCTGCCGCTTCGGCGTCGCCAGGATGTAGATGAACAGCGCGGCCGAGATCACCAGTATCAGGCCGCCAAAGGTCGACATCGTGACCGTGATGGCCTGCGGCGCCAGCAGCGGGTGCGTGTAGTCATAATAGGCCATGCGGCGCGGCGCGCCCAACAGGCCCACCAGATGCCACGGCATGGTCAGTATCATCATGCCGATAAACCAGGTCCACAACTGCGTTTTCATCAGGCGCGGCGACAGCGGCCGGCAGGCGCGCAACTGGGGCCACAGTTCATACGCCACCATGAAGTACATGATGACGATGGCGCCGGCAAAAATCAGGTGGAAGTGGCCGGTAACCCATTGCGTGTTGTGGATCGATTCATTCAACTGATAACTCATGTTGATGAGGCCGCCCGCGCCGCCGAAGCCCAGCATGATGAACGCCAGCGTCACGGCCAGCATCCATGGGTTACTCCACGGCAATGCTTTTACCCAGCCCACAGGCCCTTTCCCCCCGCGCAGCCGGCCCACGATCTCGGCCGAGGCGACAATGGTAAACACGGTGAGCAATGTCGGGATGGACACCATGGCCGTCATGACGGCATGCACGAACTTGAAGCCCGCGCCCACCTGCGGGTCCGCAAACAGGTGGTGGATGCCGATCGGCATCGAGAACACCAGGAACAGGGCGAATGCCACGCGGCCCATGGTGTCGCTGTACAGCCGCCCGCCGATGGCCCGGGGGAACAGCGTGTAGAACGCGATATAGGCCGGCATCAGCCAGAAATACACGATGGCGTGCAGGGTCCACGAAAACAGCACCCGCGCCAGACCCACGTTGATGGTGTCGGTAAAACCCGTCGACGCGGGCAGAATCAGCACCAGGATTTCCACAGCCGCGCCAACGGACGTCCACGCCCATAGATAAGCGCCTGCCACATTGCCGAACATGGCCAGCGGTATCGCGGCGCCGGGGTTGGCTTTTTTCCACGCTCGCAAATTGATGAACATCAGCGCCACCCAGATCCACGAACCCACCACCACCAGCACGATGCCAAGATAATAGAAGGTGCTGCCGATCATGGGCGGGTAAAAGGTATACAGCACCGACGACTTGCCTGCCGCCGTGGTCAGCGCGGCCATCAGGGTGCCCGCGATCACCAGCCAGAAACCGGCCCATGCCCAGCGCAGGCCGATCAGGGGACGTTTCAGGGCCAGTTCCGTGATGGCGTAGCCGAAGCCCATGGCCACCAGGGTCGGCAGCACATAGGCCATCACCGTGCCATGGGCCGTCACGGACCGGTAATAGTGTTCAGGGTTGTTGACCCATGGAGATAAGGGGCTGCGCACGAACATCTGCCATTCGCCCAGCAAGATGGCAGCGAAGAAGGCGACAAACGCCACCCAAAAGTGCGCCAGCACGAGTTTTTTAGCCAGGTACACAGCTGAGCCTTTCTGCCGCTTTCGCTTTGGCGAAAAATTCTTCGGATGGAATCACCTGGAATTTGGCCCACATGGCCTCGTGCCCGGTGCCGCAGTATTCATGGCAGGGCATCAGCTGCTCGCCGGCTTTGGGAAAGGTGGTGGTGAAGGTCGAGATAAAACCAGGGATCAGCATGGTGTTGGCGTTGGTCCTGCCGACTACGAAACCGTGGATGGCGTCGGTGCTGGTGCCGCGAAACGTGACGGGCACGCCGGCCGGCACCACGATGCATTGCGGCGCAAACGAATACTGCTGTCCGATCAGCCGCACCACCACGCGGCCGTCTTTCTCCACCGCCGTGCCCAGGTTGCTCTCGACGAATTCGCCCTTGAGATGCAACGTCTTGATGTCGATGGTCTCGACGCGCGACGGCGGCATCGCAGCCCAGTGCAGGCCCGTAAAGATCATCATCGCCAGCAGCAGCGCGATGATGGCGACCACGATATAGACCCAGCGCCGCTCGGCTGCCACGGCAACCACCTCGGACGCATGGTGCAGGTCTGTGGAGGAATGAGGTTCGGTCATTGCACGGTCCCTCGTGGCAGGTAGACGAGCCAGTAAAACAGGAAAAAGATGGCGACGACGATAAAAGTCGCAATGCCCGCCACCGCGAAGGTGCCCGAGGGCCCACGGCTGACTATCTCATCGATGCGTTTATCGAGCTCATCAGGCTCATCTTGACCAGGCGTATGCATGCGGCTCCTCTACTCGGGCAGTAATTTGCGCAAATCATTGACTTGGGTGGATGTGACGGGCGTGCCGCTATTACCCCAAGCGACACGGATATAGGTGACGACGGCGGCGACTTCATCGTCGTTCAGGATGTGCGAGAACGGCGGCATGCCGTGCGGCCGCGAATTTTTTTGCGTGCCCGGCGGGTAGCCGCCATTGAGCACCATGCGGATCGGATTGACGGGCGTGGCCATGGTGATGGAACGATTACCCGCCAGGATGGGGAACGAAGGCGGCTGGCCACGGCCTTCCGTGCCGTGACACATCGAGCACTGCGCCACATACACCTTGCGGCCCGTTTCCATCACTTCCGGATCGACCAGCCGCGCCTGGCTGGTGGGCGGCGGCGTGTCGTCTTTCTGCGGCAATGCCTTCAGATATACGGCCATCGCTTTCGCGTCTTCATCCGTCATGTATTGCAGGCTGTTGTAGACCACTTCGGCCATCGGGCCATACACGGTGCCCCGGTGCGACACGCCCACTTGCAGCAGGTCGGCAATTTCCGAGATTTCCCAATCCCCAAGGCCAGCTTCACGGTTCGAGGTCAGCGAGGGCGCATACCAATTTTGGTTCGGAATCATGCCGCCTTCGAACGCCTTCGATTCGCTCGACCCACCGA
The DNA here is from genome assembly GCF_051380875.1 of Janthinobacterium woesei. Classification (NCBI taxonomy): domain Bacteria; kingdom Pseudomonadati; phylum Pseudomonadota; class Betaproteobacteria; order Burkholderiales; family Oxalobacteraceae; genus Janthinobacterium; species Janthinobacterium woesei. The sequence continues at coordinate 24,582 of NZ_JBNYXW010000011.1, read as the reverse complement.
GGGCGTTGACCGCCGTGTGGCACATGGCGCAATGCCCCAGCCCCTTGACCAAGTACGCCCCCCTGTTCCACTCCAGCGTTTGCGCGGGGTCGGGCCGGAACTCGCCCTGCTTGAAATACAGGGTGCGCCAGCCGATCAGCAACTCGCGGTTATTGAAGGGAAAGCGCAGTTCGTGTTCGCGGTTCTTCTGCTTGATGGGCGGCACCGACATCAGATAGGAAAAGATGGCGTCCGAGTCGGCGCGCGTCACTTGCGTGTAGGAGGCAAACGGCATGGCCGGGTACAGCAGCGTACCGTCGCGCGACACGCCCGTGTGCATCATCCGGTAGAACTCGTCCGGCGTCCACAGGCCGATGCCGGTGTCGTCGTCGGGGGTAATATTGGGCACGTACAGGTTGCCAAACGGGGTGGCCATGGCCCGCCCACCGGCAAACACGGGGCCGTTGGGCACGGTGTGGCAGGCCACGCAGTCGCCCGCACGCGCCAGGTACTCGCCCTTGTTGATCAGTTGCGTGGAGGCGCTCTGTTCCGATTTTTTCTGATTGGGCAACTGGCCGGGGCTGAGAAAGTATAGCGCGGCAGCCGCGACGAGCGCCAGGATCAGCAATGCAAACAGGATTTGGAGACTTTTACGCATGGAGTTTCCCTACCGTTGGCTGCCGCAAGCAACTGGCATGCGCACGAGGTTGGACGGTTCCGGGGAGGCATCGGCCGGCGGGGTTTGCTGGGCCAGCCAGGCCGCGACTGCCGAGATGTCGGCGTCGGACAGGCGCGTGGCGATGCGTTTCATGCAGTCGGGTTCGGCGGCGCGCCGTTCCCCCACCCGCCATCGCGTGAGCTGAGCCACGATGTAGGTGGAACGCAGGCCCGCCAGGCCAGGAATGCCCGGCTCCATGCCCGTCAGGCTTTTGCCATGACAGGCGATACAGGCCGGCACGCCTTTGGCGCTATCGCCGGCGGTGGCCAGCAGGCGCCCCCGTTCGGCCATGGCCGCATGCGCCACCGGTTTTTCAGGTGGCTGGAAAGCCGGGCGCTGGGCCGCAAAGTGCTGCGCCATTTCCTTGAGATAGGCGTCGGGCAGATAGGCCACCAGATAATTCATGGGCGGATAGCTGCGCGTGCCGTCGCGGAACCCGACCAACTGGTTATACAGGTAGCCGGCGGGTTTGCCCGCAATCCGCGGGAAATAACCGTTCGCCGTGCCCTGTCCCTGCTGGCCATGGCAAGTCACGCAGCCCTGGACGCGGGCCTCGATGGAATCGAGCTTGCTGAACGCAGGGATGGCATCGACCGGCTGCTTCGGTTGCGCGCCCGCATACGCCGCACAAAAAAGCAGTAATACGCCTGCCAGGGATTTTGCGACATGAGGCATGGGGTACACTCTCCAAAGGAAAAGTATGCTCTTGCAGCGTTGAAGCGGATGACAAGGCCTGGTGAAACCGGGCTACCGATCAGCCATGCGCATGCCAATATCGCGCATGATGTTATGCGATTAATGTGGGAAAATTAACAATTGGATTTAGTCTAGCACTGTTTTTGCGCGCACAATTGAGTGTTGCGAAATTTTAAAATCGCTTCATCAACGTCAAATTTCTGCGCAAGCGGCCGATGTAGCGTGGAGGCAAAGAGGAGTTCTGGCGGGGAATGCAGGGGCGCTGCTGCTGAAGTTGTTCTGCAGCAGCGCTGGAGTGTGGGCAGATCAGTCAGCAGCAGGATCGAGGTAAAACACGGCATACACCTTCAAAGGCGACGTTTCCGTGGCCTTTTCCGAACGCACGACGGAGCAGTCGTCGGCGGCCAGGCTGCGCCAGTTCTGGATGCCAGCCTTGGCAAACATGGCATGCGCAGGTGCATTGGCGGCCAGGTCCAGCACCAGGCATGCATTGCGCGGGCCGGTGGGCGCGTAACTGATGGCGCGGATTTCAATGCCGAAGGTCGTCATCCACGCTTCCCACAAGCCTTTTTCCTTGCCGGCTGCCATGCGGTCGAGCATGTCGCCAAGATTCAAGCCTTTCTTGACGGTGCTGCGCAGGGCGGCCAGCGATGGCGCCAAACGGGGATCGGGCTGCTTGTTACCGGCACGGATCTCGGCAATCGCCTTGAGTTCCTTGATGATGGCCGCGTCGCGTTCAGTGTAGTCGCGCATGCGCGCATAAAACTCGGCGTCGAGGAAGGGATTGGTGGTCAGCTTGGCGACGCCCTCTTCGCGGCGTTTGGTCTTAGGCGTGGTGGTTTTAGTCATGGCGATAGAGGGCAAGAGAAACAATGAGGGGCGCCAGTGTACCACCTTGCGGCCGCTTGATCCCGGCTCTGCGGCGGTTCGGCCACATCTGGCGCTCCACGGTGCGCATTACGGCGTAAATAATTCGGTGCGCGGCGGGGCGGTCGATTCACGCTCGACCAGTTCCGGCCTCAGGCGCACGTCGAGTACGGCGGCGTCGGGCGACTCGATGGCTTGCAAGATCAGCCGGGCCGCCTCGGTGCCGATGCCATGGTGGCGGATGCGGATGGTGGTCAAAGGCGGACGCATCATGTCCATGTAGGGCATGTCGTTATGCCCGACGACTGAAATATCTTCAGGGCAACTCAAACCCAGCTCCTTGATGGCGTCATAACAGCCGATGGCCATCAGGTCGCTGCCTGCCACCACGGCCGTCGTCTGCGGCGACTGGCGCAGCAGTTCCAGCAGCGCCGCCTTGCCGCACTCGCGCGAATAACCGCTGCTCTCGAAGACGAAGGCTTGCGACGGGTCCAGTTCACTGCCCCGGATGGCGGCCAGGAAACCCAGGCGGCGCATGTGGCCGGTGGACAGATTTTCCGGGCCGGCAATGTGCGCGATATGCCGGTGGCCCTGCAGCAACAAATGCTCGACGGCCAGGCGCATGCCCACCATATCGTCACTGACGACGCAGGAAGCGCCGCCCGTATCGTCGCTGCGGTTGACCATCACCAGCGGCACATTCTGGTCGATGCACATCTTGATGATGGGATCGTGGCGCCGCGCCGTGGCCAGGATCAGGCCATCCACCTGCTGCCCCAGCAAGCGGTTGATGACGAACAGCTGCTCTTCCTCGTCGGCGCCGACATTGGCGACGATGGCCAGGTAGCCGTGCTTGCGCAAGCCTTCCTCGATGCCCAGCAAAATGGGTGGAAAGACGGCGTTGGTAATGTCGGGCAAGACCACGCCGATGATGCGCGACTTGCGCGTGACCAGGGTGGAGGCGGCGCGGTTGGGGCGGTAGCCGAGCCGGCCCGCTTCGGCCAGCACGCGCGCGGCCACCTCGGCGCTGACCATTTGCCGCGTTTCCGGATTCATCACGCGCGAGACCGTGGAAAAATGCACGCCGCTGGCGCGCGCAACGTCGCTTAAGGTGGGGTTCTTGTTTGTCATGAGCTTCCCGGATCGCAATACCCGGATTTTATCGCAGAAATCCCCTTGCTCGTCAAAAACCGAGCAAACGCTTGCATTGAAAGAATGCCATTGTTCAAAGCGGTTTTGATACGCTTCCCATCAAACGAGCCTTGACAGCGTGCAAACGCTTGCATAACATGGCTCGGACTTACCACTCGGGCCTGCATGCCCTTCCCAGAATTCTTATGTCTACTTCCCACAGCAAGCACGCCGAACAAGACGGCGAAACCTTCAACCTGAAAGAAGCCGCCCTCGCCTATCACGCCGAACCGCGCGCAGGCAAGATTTCCGTGATGCCAACAAAACCGCTGGGCGACGCCCGCGCCCTGACCCTGGCGTACTCGCCCGGCGTGGCGTTTGCCTGTGAAGCCATCGTGGAAGATCCGCGCACGGCCGGCATCTACACCTCGCGCAGCAACCTGGTGGCCGTGATCACCAATGGCACTGCCGTGCTGGGCCTGGGCGACATCGGCCCGCTGGCCAGCAAGCCCGTCATGGAAGGCAAGGCCTGCCTGTTCAAGCAATTTGCCGACGTCGACGTGTTCGACATCGAACTGGCCGAGAACGATCCCGACCTGTTCATCGACACGGTGGTGCGCATGGAACCGACCTTCGGCGGCATCAACCTGGAAGACATCAAGGCGCCCGACTGCTTTTATATCGAACAGCAATTGCGCAAGCGCATGAACATTCCCGTCTTCCACGACGACCAGCATGGCACGGCCATCATCGTCGCGGCCGGCATCCTGAATGGCCTGGAACTGGTAGGCAAGGATATCGGCAACGTCAAAGTGGCCGTCTCGGGCGCCGGTGCGGCTTCGATCGCCTGCCTGGACCTGCTGGTCTCGCTGGGCCTGAACAAGTCGCTGCTGAAAGTATGCGACAGCCAAGGCGTGATCTACCCGGGCCGCGATGCCAACATGGAAGAAAACAAGGCACGCTACGCGAATGACACCAGCGACCGCAACCTGGCCGATGCCATGGTCGGCGCCGACATTTTCATCGGCGTCTCCAAGGGCGGCGTCGTCAGCGCGCAAATGGTCGAATCGATGGCCGCCAAGCCACTGATCTTTGCCCTGGCCAATCCGCATCCAGAAATTGCCCCCGAGAAAGTGCACGCCGTGCGCGACGACGCTATCGTTGCAACGGGTCGCTCGGATTACCCGAACCAGATCAACAACGTGCTGTGCTTCCCGTACATTTTCCGCGGCGCGCTCGACGTGGGCGCCACCACCATCAATGAAGAGATGAAACTGGCCTGCGTGCGCGCCATCGCCGCACTGGCGAAAGAACCTCTGCCAGGCCACACCACCAGCGCCCTGACGCCGTTGCAGCTGATTCCGTCACCATTCGACGAGCGCCTGCGCAGCTGGGTCGCACCTGCCGTGTCGCAAGCAGCGATTGCCACTGGCGTGGCGACGCGCGTGCCAGTGACCATCTGATGCGCATAAGTAGGATCTGCATACATTAGCAAATGTACAACAAGTTACCATTGCTTACAAAAAAACCATGATTAAAAACCATGGTTTTTTCGTTTTTGCCCCTGGGAGCGCACAATCGGTTGTTAATTAGTAAATTCCGCAAAGCCAGTTTTGCATGAACCTTCGATTAGAATGACGCCTACTATATGTTACTACCGTTGCCACAGTGGCGATGATGTGCGTTACCAAGGATATTCATGCTCGGTCTGACTTCAGTTTGTGTGTTTCTTTTTTCGGCATTGGCGCTGGCTGTCACCAGCGGATATTCATTCGGTGCCGTCGCCCTCCTGCTCGCCAGCACCTATCTGTTATGGAAACGCCCCCGCCTGAACCTGCAACGGCGCGATTATCTGCTGCTAGGCACCTTGCTGCTGTATTTCGGCATTTTCACCGCCAATATGCTGTACCACGCGGATCCAGCGCGCGAACTCGACATGCCCCTGCGCGCGTTGCTGGCCGTACCCGTGTTACTGCTGCTGCTGGCCTATCCGCCGCGCCCCGCCGCATGGTGGAGCGGCTTGGCCATTGGTGCCATCAGCGGTGCCGCTCTGGCTTCCTGGCAACTCCTCGCGCTCGAGATGTACCGCCCGCAAGCGGCGACCAGCAATGCCATTCACTATGGCAATGTCAGCATGCTGCTTGGCATGTTATCCCTGTGTGGCCTAGGCTGGACGCGTGCGCAGAACCACCGCATGGCATGGAGTATTTTACTGCTGGCAGGTGGCTTGGCCGGCATTCTGGGATCCATCATCAGCGGCAGTCGTGGCGGTTGGCTGGTATTACCCGTCGGCGGCTGCCTTTTTTCATACTATTTTTCGAACGGCCGCGGCCCACGCTATCTGGCCGTCCTGCTGGGTCTGGGTGCACTCTTGGCGGTGTCCATGCTTGCCTACACGCTTCCCAATTCCCGCGTACCTCAACGCGTTGCGGTGGCGATTGATGACATCCAACAATTTCAGGACACAGAAAATGTGACAACGTCTATAGGCCAGCGCATGGAAATGTGGCGCACCGCATGGTCCTTGTCGAGTAACGATATCTGGCTCGGCATGGGGCGCAGCGGCTATTTAGCTGCGAAGCAACAACTGGCAAACGAAGGAAAAATGGATAAAATCATTAAAGACTACACCAACGCCCATAACGATTACCTCGATGCACTGGTCAAACGCGGCATCATCGGCGCATTGGCCTTGCTGGTGCTATTCCTGGTGCCGCTGACCCTGTTTTTCCGCGCCCTGCGCCTCAGTGCCGCCCCAGCGCGGCCATATGCGCTGGCCGGCGTGATACTGTGCAGCTGCTATATGATTTTCGGCCTGACGACGAGCTCACTCACCTTAAATATCGGCATCATCATGCTGGTCTTCCCGATGGTGATCCTGTGGGCCATGCTGCGCCAGCAAGAGCGCATAGCCTGAGTTCGCTTATCACCTGACCGTTTTTGCCTTGCCTGCCAGGAATCTACTGATGCTCACGCCCGACCTGAAGCGCCTCACCGCGCTGCACGCGCCGTATAAGAAACACCTGGCCCTGGCCCTGCTGGCGATGGTCGTCACGGCAGCCACGGAGCCGCTGCTGCCGTATGCGCTCAAGTTACTGCTCGACAATGGCTTCGGCGGCAAGGTCAATTTCTCCTTCTGGCTGGTGCCTTTGATCGTGATCGGCATCTTTGCCATCCGTGGCGCCTCGACGTTTGCCAGCAGCTACCTGATGAGCTATGTCTCCACGCACATCCTCAACGAACTGCGGCGCAGGATGTTTGCCAGCATGCTGAACTTGCCCATCGACTTTTACAACACGCATACGGTGGGTAAAGTCATCAACTCCATCATGTTCGAGGTACAACAGATCATCGAGATGGTGACCAAGGTATTTACCTCGATCGTGCGCTCCTCGCTGACCGTGCTGGGCCTGCTGGCATGGCTGCTGTACCTGAACTGGGCACTGACCCTGGTCACCCTGGTGCTGCTGCCCGTGCTGACCATCGTTGTGCGCACCACGGGCAAGCGCCTGAAAAAACTCAACCGCGACTCGCTGGCCGTCAACGCCGAGCTGACCCAGGTCATCGAGGAAACCACGCGCGCCCAGCAAGTGATCAAGATCTTCGGTGGCCAGGACTACGAGAAGTCGCGCTTCGAGCAGCGCGCCGAGCAATTGCGCCGCTACAGCATGCGCATGACCACCACCTTTTCCGCTACCGTGCCCATCACCCAGGTCATCACGGCTGCGGCCGTGGCCCTGGTCATCGTCATGGCCCTGTTCCAGTCGGAGCAGGGGCAGATCACGGTGGGCGGCTTCGTTTCCTTCATCACGGCCATGCTGATGCTGCTGACACCCTTGAAACAGCTGGCCGAAGTCAACGGGCCCCTGCAGCGCGGCATGGCCGCCGCGGAAGAAGTCTTCCTGCTGATCGACAAGACGCCGGAGCGCACGGGCGGCAAGCCGCTGGCTGGCCGCTGCAGCGGCCGCATCGACTTCCAGGATGTCAGCTTTGCCTATCCTGGCCAGCAGGAACCGGCTTTGCAACACATCAACCTGAACATCACCCCGGGCCAGACGGTGGCCTTTGTCGGCATGTCCGGCGGCGGAAAATCGACGTTGGTCAGCCTGTTGCCGGGCTTTTACTCGGCCAGCAGCGGCCAGATTTTGCTCGATGGACAAAATATCGATGACATCGCCCTGAGCAGCCTGCGCAGCCAGATCGCCATGGTCAGCCAGAACGTGGTGCTGTTCGACGATACGCTGGCCGCCAATATCGCGTATGGCGATGCGGCGCCAGACCGGCAGCGCATCGAAGCGGCCGCCGCGGCCGCTTTCCTCTCGGGTGTCATCGACGGCTTGCCCGACGGCCTGGAAACGCGTTTGGGCGACAACGGCTCGCGCCTGTCCGGCGGCCAGCGCCAGCGCGTGGCCATCGCCCGCGCCATTTACAAGGATGCGCCCATCCTGATCCTCGATGAAGCGACCTCGGCACTGGACACGGAGGCGGAACGCGCCGTGCAAGCGGCGCTGGAGCACCTGATGCAAGGCAGAACGACATTAGTTATTGCTCATCGGCTATCAACAATTGAACGTGCGGAGCGTATCGTGGTATTGTCGCATGGGAAAATAATGGAAACCGGCAGTCACCAGCAATTGCTCGATGCCAACGGCGCGTATGCCAATCTGCATCGCCTGCAATTTTCCCAGCCAGTGGTTTGACACCCTCGAATAAATACCTGAAATCGTACTGATACATGACGCCTTTGATTCCCGCCGAACTTCTGCAAAAGTCGGACAAAATTCTGTTCATCGCCCATCTGGCGCTGGGCGACTTCACCTATCTGCAAAATGGCTTTCGCGCCTTTGCCGCGGCCTACCCCCATATTCAGATCCACCTGTGGGTCGATGAAGTGCGGCGCACGTCCGACGCAAAGCAGTGGGAAGGCTTGCGCACCTATTCGCTGTACGACTGGGTCGAGCAGTCGGGCCTGTTCGCCAAGGTTTACCGCAAGACCTACAGCCCGGCGCTCTACGAAGAATCACTGCGCGAGGCCAAGGAAGAGCACTATCCTGTCGTCGTGTCGCTGGCCCACGTGCGGCCGCAGCAGTATGCGGACCTTGCCCGTGCGATCAGCCCAACCGGGCTGGTGATCGGCACCCGCAAGCCTTTCAGCCCGCTGCGCCCCTGGCATTACCTGGCCTACCGCAAGATTGACGCCGTGCTGGCATCCTATGCGGGTCAGGATGCGGGCGAGCACCATATCAGCAGCGTGTATGCGGACTGGTTCCATCAATTGACGGGGCTCGACATTCCTGTCGCCGAACGCTACCCGTTCGTGGATATTCCCGCACACGCGTTGCAGCAGGCGCAGGAGCAATTGGCCGCCTGGGATTTTGCCCTGCGCCAAGGTCCTCTCGTCCTGTTGAACCCGTTTGCCAAGTCGCATAAGCGCGGCTGGCCGCTGGAACGCATTGCCGAGTTGATCGCACGCATGCAAAAGATGCCGAAATGGGAAAATGCCTGCTTCCTGATCAATGCCATGCCGCAGGAACTGGCCAAGGTCAATGCCGTGGTGCAGGCACACAAGTTGCCGCGCACGCAGGCTTTCAGCGCCGTCGACAACTTTTTCCAGCTGCCTGCCATGCTGGCGCAATGCGATCTGATCATTTCGGTGGAAACGTCGATCATGCACCTGGCGAATGCCGTGCATGTACCCGTGGTCGCGCTGATGCGCAAAAAGAACCCGGAATGGGCGCCATTCGACAGCGACAACAGCACCGTCATCACGGTGGCGCGGCGCAGCGACTGGGTCAAGGCAATTTCAGTCGAGCAAGTATTGAAGGCGATTGCCTAGCCATGCCTCCCAAGGGCTAAGCGCTGCCCAGCATGCTGATGCGCACCAGATCTGCCACATTATCGACGCCCAGCTTGTCCATTAGCCGGGCCTTGTGCACTTCGACGGTGCGCACGGAAATGCCCAGCGTTGGCGCGATATCACGGTTGTGCTGGCCCGTCACCACCAATTGCATCACTTCCCGCTCGCGCGGCGTCAACGCGCGCAGCAAAGCCTGCCCCTCCACCTGGCGCAACAACTGACTGCGGGCGTGCGCCTCGCGCGAAAACGCTTCTTCGATGGCCGCCAGCAACTTGTCATGGTCGAACGGTTTTTCCAGGAAATCGCTGGCCTGCGCCTTGAACGCCTGACGCGCCAGCGCCACGTCGCCGTGGCCCGTGATGATAATCACTGGCAACAGGCATTCCAGCTCCAGCAGGCGCGATTGCAGAGTCAGCCCATCCATGCCCGACATGCGGATATCGATCAGCAGGCAGCCGGCCCACTCGCGGCGCCAGCCCTGCAGGAAATCCTCGCCACAGGAAAACAGGGCCGTGCGGTAGCCGCGCACGCCCAACAGCAAACCCAGCGCATCGCGCACGGCCGGATCGTCGTCGACGATAAACACGGTCAAATTACTTGTCACCATACTCTCCTGTAGCGGCCGCACTGGCGCGCGCCAGGGGCAAGACAAAACGAAAAATACCATGCTTGCCCACTTCGGCCCATAGCTGGCCGCCATGCGCTTCGACAATGGCACGGCTGAGCACCAGGCCCAGTCCCAGGCCGCTGGCCTTGGACGACACGAATGGTTCAAACAGGCGCGCCGCCAGGCTATTCGAAATACCCGGCCCGCTATCTTCCACGGACAGCCGCAGCCGCCCTCCTTCGAGTTGCTCGGCAGACACCGTAATGCGGCGCTGGCCACGCGGCTGGCCCAGCACCGCATCCTGCGCATTGGCCAGCAAGTTACGCAGCACCAATTCGATCTGCAAGCGGTCGGCGTTGACGGCCAGTGGCGACGGCGGCGCCAGCACCAGCTCGATGCCATGCTCATGGAACAACGGCGTAAACTGGCGTGCCATGCCTTCGATCAAGGAGCTCGCCTCCACCGCTTCAAGCTGCATCGCCCCCGTGCGGAAGAAATCGCGCAAGCGGCGCACCACTTCCGCGGCCCGCCCCGATTCAACGATCATATGGCCGACGGCGCTTTGCAGCAAGGCACCGTTCTCGCCCCGCTCCAGCAGGTATTCGCATGCCTTGCCATAGGTCGACAGGGCCGTCAGGGGCTGGTTCAGCTCATGCGCCAGGGCAGCTGCCATCTCGCCGGCTGCCGCCAGGCGCATCGTATGCTTGAGCTCATCGGCGACCTGGCGCATTTCATCGACGACGATGCCAATAAAAAAGCCCACCAGCGCCAGCACGGCGTCGAGCATCTGCAATTCATAAAACTGGATATTGACCGCATGCGACCATTTCACCAGGGTAATGATGCATAGTTGCAGTACAAACACGGCCAGCACGGCACCATGCAATCCCTGGCGCGACGCGGCCCAGATCACGGGGAGAAACAGAAAGTAGAAATGCTTGTATTCGGAGCGCACGATGGAACCGAAGACGCTCCACAACACGAAGCTGGCCAGGGCCAGATAGGCCAAGGTTTCCCAGCGCCAGACGGCAGCGCGCAGGCGTTCGCGCCCCCGCTCGCTGACCAGCACCCAGATCAGCGGCATCGATACCACGATACCGACCATATCGCCTATGCCGAAACGCAACACGGCCGTCGCCCACTCGCCGGCCGGGATGCGCCCCGTCAGCGACAGCAGCGAAACATAGCCAAGCGCATTGAATATGCTGCCAAGCAGCACGATGGCGACCCAGGTGCTCAGGCGGCGGCGGTTATCGAAGATATCGCTGCTGCTGAAACTGCGCCGCAGGGCCGCGCCGATGCCGCCATAGCCGAGCACCAGCCAGGCCGAACACAGCAAGGTCAACGGCAGACCCGCCGGCATGCCGCGCACCAGCACTTCACCGGCCAGCAGGGCGATGAACCAAGGCAACGCGGCCTTGCGGCCATGGATCAGCCAAAATACCAGTCCCAGCGCAGGATCGGGATTCCACGGCGTGATGTTCAGCCCATACATCGGATCGATATACGTGACCCAGTCGAACAGGACATACAGGCCGACGAAGGCGGGATACTGCAGGTAGCGGGACAGGGATGGATGCATGAACGGTGTTTTCTGACTGTCCCGCATTATGCATCGCAGGCGCGCACCACGCCATGACGTATTGCGTCATAGGCACATCCGATAGTTTTCATACAACACCCTGCGCTAGTGATCGGCTGCCAGCGGCAACCGCACCTCCACCAGCAAGCCGATGCCACCATTGCCCCGGTGCAACTGAATCGAGCCGCCATGCTGGCGCACTACCGAGGCAACGATGGACAAGCCCAGGCCGCTGCCGGGCTGCCCCTGCTGGGGCGCGCGGAAAAAACGGTCGAAGACACGCTGATACAACGCCGGCGCGATGCCCGGCCCCTGGTCGGCCACGTGCAGTACCGCCTGGCTGCGTTCGGCATGCAGCGACACCGTCACGCTGCTGCCGCGCGGACTGTACTTGATGGCGTTTTCCACCAGGTTATCGATCAGCGATACCAGGCTCTCGCGCTGGCCCGGCACGCGCAGCGACACGCTGGCCTGCAGCTCCAGTTCGATATCGCCCGCCTGCGCCAGGCCGGACAGGGCGGCCAGCCGGTCTTGCAACAGGACATCGAGCACCTGCGGCTGGCGCTCGCCCGCCTCCGCCTGCACCTCGTTGCGTGTCAGTTGCAACAACTGCCCCACCAGCCGCGCGGCACGATTGCCGCTGTTCAAGATGCCGTCCAGCAACTCCTGCTGCCGTGGATCGCTGGCCTGTCCCTGCAAGGCCTCGACATTCACGCGCATGGCCGCCAGCGGCGTGCGCAGCTCATGCGTGGCATCGGCGATGAAGCTGCGCTCGCGCGCGGCGCTGGTATCGACCCGCTGCAACAGCGCATTGATATTGTCGACCAGCGCCGCCAGTTCGCCGTGCGGCGGCTTGAACGCCAGCGGGCGCAAATCCTGCGGCCCCCGCGACGCCACCTCCTGCGCCACCTTGCGCCACGGCCGCATGGCCAGGCGGATCGACAGCCACGCCGGCAACAGCAAAAATGGCAGACTGATCAGCAGCGGCAGCAAGTAATAGCCGCGTGAATTGATCGTGATGAAGAATTGCCAGGCGCCCCCCACTTCCAGTACGGTCACGCGCGTGCTCCCCTTGGCCAGGCTGCGGCTGCGCCAGGCCTGGCCCTTGATGTACACCACTTCCATCTGCTCGGGACCGGCGCTGCGGATGCCGCTGGGCGCATCGGGCGACTTGTAGACCAGCTTGCCCTCGCGCCAGAGCAGGATGCGCGGCGCCAGTTCCGGCACATCGCCCGTTTCAAACTCTTCGCGCAAGGCTTCATCGATGATGCGCAGGCTTTCTTGTTGCCTTTCAGGCTGTTCGGCCAGGTTATCGGCCACGCTGATGATGGCGCGCAACACCCCACGGTTCACATTGCTCGCTTCGCCCGTGCCCTCGAACAGTACATACGCCACCGCCAGGCTCCATAGCACGGTCAGCATCAGCATCTGCGCCATCATCAAGCGCCGCACCAGAGTGGGCTGGCGCAGCATGGCCCAGAAACGCCCCATCATGCGCCAGCGCCTGGCGCGGCGGCCATATTATCGTTTTGCTGGTCGATGACATAGCCGACGCCGCGCACGGTGCGGATATAGCCTTCGCCTATCTTGCGGCGCAAGTTGCCCATATGCACGTCCAAGGTATTGCTGGCATTGGCCAGGCCGCCCGGCAAGATATGTTCTTCCAGCACGCGGCGCGTGATGACGCGGTTGGCGCGCATCAGCAGGGTTTTCAGCAACGCATATTCACTGGCCGTCAGCTCGACCGGCCGGCCGTGCACGCTGACGCGGCGCGTGGGCACTTGCAGCAGCAAGCCGCGCAGCTCGATGGTATCGCCATCGAAGCCGTAGCTGCGGCGCGCCAGGGCGCGCACGCGCGAGAGCAGCTCGGCCAGCACGAACGGCTTGACCAGATAATCATCGGCGCCGCCGTCCAGGCCGCGCAGGCGCTGCTCCAGTGTATCGCGGGCGCTGAGGATCAGCACCGGCAGGCGCGCCGCACGCAAGCGGGCCAGGAGGTCGAGGCCATCGCCATCGGGCAAGCCAAGGTCCAGCAGCACCAGTTCGCAACTGTCGTGCTCGATACTGCGCGCCGCGTCTTCCAGGCTGCGCACCCAGACCACTTGCATGCCCTGGTCGCGCAAGGCAATCCGCACGCCGTTGCCCAGGTCCATGTCGTCTTCTATCAGCAATATTTTCATGCACGCTATTAAACCACCGCAAGCTGAAGAATGGGTAAAGAAGCCACCTTCATGCAATCTTCATGAAGGGCTCATTTTTCCTTCATGACGCAAGCCGATACTAGGCGCTGTTAACCGAGCCATTCCGGACTCGGTTCGCCACCTGACGGACCTCCTATGCACGCACCTACAGCCCTGCTGACCTCGCTGGCACTCGCCAGCAGCCTGACCCTGAACCCGCTGGCCGCAGCCGCAGCCGAACCCGCCGCGGAAAACGTCTTCACCATCGGCGGCGGGGTCGCTGCCATTTCCAGCTATTCCGGCGCCGACAAGATGTCCGCTTCGCCGCTGATCATTCTCGACTATGCCATGGCCAACGGCCTGTTCATCAGCACCTCGCGCGGCATCGGCTACGGCAGCCAGGCCGGTCCCTTCAGCTACAGCGCCGCGCTGGGCTACCGCGGCAACCGCGAAGACCACAAGCGCAAGGGCATCAACGGCTGGGGCGGCAGCGATTACCTGAAAGGCATGGGCGAAGTCAAGGGCAATGCCAGCGCGCTACTGAGCGCGGGCTATGCACCCCTGCCGGGACTGGCGCTGAGCCTATCGAGCGACATACCCCTGTCCAACCGCGAAAATGGCGCGAATGTGCATGTCGGCGCCAGCGGCCAAGTGTATGGCAGGGCTGATACCAAGGGCGTGCAGCAAGACAGCGTGACCGTCGGCGGACAGCTGGGCTGGGGCGAGCGCAAGTACGTGCAGACCATGTATGGCGTAACGGCGACGCAGGCGGCGAATAGTTCTTTCAAGCAATACACGCCCAAGGGCGGCTTCTATGAAGCGCAGGCCACCGTGAACTGGGAACACCGCATCGATGCGCGCTGGGGCGTCAATACCCTGCTCGGCGTCGAGCACCGCATGGGCGACGCGGCCAAAAGCCCCATCGTGCAACGCAAGACGTCGCCGATCGGCGCGGTATATATTACCTACCGCTACTAAGTACGTCGAATCAACGGCTGGCATAAGGGTAACCCGTACGCTGTTTCGCCAATTTACACGGGCTGGTGGCGTAGATAAGATGGGACGGTTTCCTCCCACTGCCAGTTCTGCCATGCATGTATCGCCCCTTGCCCCGCAACGCCTTGAGCGCACTCCAGACAGTGCTGCGCTCGACTGCGGCAAGGCGGGCCAGGATACCTTGCTACTGCTCTTGCCCGTCAAGCGCGCCAGCGACATCATCTACGGCGCGCGCTACGCCAAGCGGCTGCAGGAATGGGGCATCAAGGTCAGCGTCAGCGTGCTGCATGTGACGCCTGCGCCGCTGCAGCAGGCCGATGGCGTACCGCAGAGCGCTGGCGATGGCCACACGCTGGACCTGGCAACGCAGCACATGATGCACGAAGCGGGCCTGTACCTGAGCCGTTCGCATATCGCCTTCAGCACCCATATTTTCGCCGGTGAGCTCCTCTTCACGATACTCGACATGGCTGAACTGCTGGGTTGCCATGAAATCGTCTTGCCGGCCCTCAGGCACAGCCCGTGGCAGCGCCGCTTTTCCGGCACCCTGGCGCGCAAGCTGGCGCGCGCCACGCGCTGCGCCACCGTGTTGCTGGCCGACACCGACGGCATGAGCGGACCGCCGCCGGCCTGAACTGTTACCGCCGGCACCGCCTGCCAGCGCCTACCCTCTCCTCATTCACCATGGAAAGTGCCTGATGACACAAGCAATCACCCTGCATGCTGGCCTCGCCAACATGTCCCCCGGCTTCTCCCGCGTGCGCGAGATGCTCAAGCTGCAATTACGCGCGCGCCTGCAGCAACGGCAGACGCGCATCTGGCTGCAATTGCTCAATTCCCACCCCATTTTCGCTGACCTGCTGCAAGCTTATCCCCGCCTGGTGCACAAGGTGTACCGCCACTACCTGAGCAAGAACCTGTCTTGCCGCCAGCGCGTGGCCTTGCTGGTCGAACATTATCACTTCATCCTGCAGCAGGGCTGGGGCAAACTGATGGCGCAGGCGGCGCGCGCGCCGGTGCGGCTCGGTACGGTGGCGGGAAAATCGGGCGCGCCTTACCATCTGCAACTGTGTTCGCTGCAGCCGATGGACCGCGAAGGCGAGATGGTCTTGCAACTGGCGCATGGCGATGACGTGATCTACTCGGTGGCTTTCACCTTCTTCGGTTGCCGCACGCGCTCGGGCATGGGCGTGGGCATCGGCTGCCTCCAGGGTCCGCGTGGCGCGGAAGGCTTGCGCCGCGTGCGCGAGGCAACGCGCGATCTGCATGGCATGCGCCCCAAGGCCCTGATGGTGCGCCTGGTGCGCCAACTGGGGCATGAGCATGGCTGCCGCAACATGATTCTGGTAGGCAATGCGAACCGCACCGTGCATCACTCGGCAAAGAAAGGCCGTCTGTTCGCCGACTACAATGCACTATGGCAAGAA
This sequence comes from Janthinobacterium woesei, assembly GCF_051380875.1. Taxonomy (NCBI): domain Bacteria; kingdom Pseudomonadati; phylum Pseudomonadota; class Betaproteobacteria; order Burkholderiales; family Oxalobacteraceae; genus Janthinobacterium; species Janthinobacterium woesei. The sequence goes on along the minus strand of NZ_JBNYXW010000011.1, from coordinate 8,542 downwards.
CTGGGCGCACAAGCGCGCAAGGATGGGGACTTTGAATTGCCATGCAACAACCTGCCCTTTCCCGCCATGGAAGACATTCCCTCGAAAAAACGTTCGGAAGCGCGCAAGCGCCACGAACTGACATTGGCGATGATCGCCAGCCTGCGTAGCGGCTTCGACGCCCATCGCAACCCTGCCCAGGCCGCCATGGCCAATACCACGCCAGCGGCCAACGCTACACGCCAGTCCATCGACCAAGGCGACGACTACGCTTCTGCCGTCGCCTGATATCTCCAGGCCATCGCACGACGCCCCGCCCCCGCGTCATTGCCTGCAGCCAGTTCCACAGCCCTCCTCTGTCCCCAAAGCACACGCGTAAAACCCGCCTGCCGCACAATCCTGTTACGCTAGCACTATCGGACTGCACTTCAGGTGCGCCCGTCCCCCAACGCTTACTAGGAGGCAAGTCATGCGCGTAGACATCTACCGCCGGGCCGAGCACGACGGCATTTTTTCCTACCTCGCCGTGCCGGAAGGAAAGATCATTCCTGAAGAAGTTACCAATACCGACTGGCAACTCGATGTGCGCGCCAGCGAGGTGGCCGACGATGCCCAGGCCTTGCCCGACTACCATATCGCACAGCCGCACCAGCAAATCGCCGCCAAGGGCTATGCGATCACCAGCCTGAAAGATATGTAAATGTAAAAAAAGCCAAACCTGAATGTCCCTGGTTTGGCTTTGTTCGATGCAGCGCGCCGCTACCGGTCAGTATTCGACCGCCACCTCTTGCGCGCCCAACAGCTGCTCGAGGGCCGTCTGCAACTCATCCGAAGGCGCCACCTTCCATTCTTCGCCAAACTGCAATACGCAACTGATGCCTTGCGGGCTGACGCGCGCAGCAATCGGCAAGCCCGTCTCGGTGCGGTGCGGCATGATCACGTCGCGGATGCGCTTGGCGTCCAGGGTGGCTGGCAATACCAGGCCCAGCTGGCGGCCATACTGCACGCGCGCGGCGATGATGTCGAAGGCGCTCTCGGCCGTAATACGCAAGCCACCCGAGAAGCGGTCTTCCGACACCTTGCCCACCACGGCGAGGAATTCGTCTTCCTTGAAGATTTTCCTGTTGGCATCGAACAATTCGCCGTACACCGTCACTTCCACCGTGCCGCTCTTGTCATCGAGCGTGACGATGAGAATCTTGCCGCGCTGCGTCATCTGCGTGCGCAGGCCCGTGATGACGCCAGCCATCATGCGCGGCTCGCGCGACGGCGACAACTCGGACAATTTCGTGCGCGCAAAACGGCGCGCCTCGGGCGCATACGAATCGAACAAGTGGCCCGACAAGTAGAAACCCAGGGCGATCTTTTCTTCCGTCAAGCGCTGCTTGTCGCTCCACACGGGCACCTTGACATACTCGGGCGGCGCCACCATGTCGCTGTCGTCGCCACCAAACAGGCTCACCTGGTTGGCTGCCTTGGCGGCCTGGTCCGCGCATTCCATGGCGAATGCCACGGAGGCGAGCAGGATGGCGCGGTCGACCTTCAGGCAATCAAACGCGCCGCTGCGAATCAGGGACTCGATAGTGCGGCGGTTGATCTGTTTTTTATCCACCCGCTTGCAGAAATCGAACAGGCTGGTAAATGGCCCGCCCACCGTACGCGCGGCGATGATGGCTTCGATGGCATTCTGGCCGGAACCCTTCACGGCGCCCAGGCCATAACGGATCTGCGTGACTTTCTTGCCGCTGACGGACGGCGCTTCGCCGCTCGGCGTGAAGCGGTAGTCCGATTCGTTGATGTCTGGCGGCAACAAGGTCAACTTGCAGATTTCCAGCGCATCCTCCACCAGGATCTTGATCTTGTCCGTGTCGTCCATGGCCAGCGACAAGTTGGCGGCCATAAAGGCGGCCGTGTGGTGCGCTTTCAGATAAGCCGTGTGGTATGACAGCAAGGCGTAGGCGGCGGCGTGCGACTTGTTAAAGCCGTAGCCGGCGAACTTTTCCATCAAGTCGAAGATCTCGTCGGCCTTCTGTGCCGTCAAGCCATCTTTCGCCGCACCGGCGCGGAAAATCTCGCGGTGCTCGGCCATCTCTTCGGCCTTCTTCTTGCCCATGGCGCGGCGCAGCATGTCGGCGCCGCCCAGCGAGTAGCCGCCGACGATCTGCGCCATCTGCATCACCTGCTCCTGATACACCATGATGCCGTAGGTTTCGGACAGAATCGCTTCCGTGCGCGGATCGGGATAATCGAAGCGTTCGCCGTGCTTGCGCTTGCAGAAGTCGGGAATCAGGTCCATCGGGCCCGGGCGATACAAGGCGACGAGCGCGATAATGTCTTCGAAGCGGTCGGGACGGGCGTCTTTCAGCATGCCCTGCATGCCGCGCGACTCCAGCTGGAACACGGCCACGGTCTTGGCCTTGGTCAACAAGTCGTACGATGGCTTGTCGTTCAGCGGCAAGGTTGCCAGATCAAAATTGGCTTGCGCCGGATCAAGCTGCTTGATGTAGCGTACGGCACGGTCGAGAATGGTGAGGGTCGTCAAACCCAAAAAGTCGAACTTCACCAAGCCGACGGCTTCCACGTCATCCTTGTCGTACTGCGACACCACGCCCGAATCGCCGCCCTGCGTGTACAGCGGGCAGAAATCGGTCAGCTTGCCCGGAGCGATCAGGACGCCCCCCGCGTGCATGCCGATATTGCGCGTGATGCCTTCGACTTGCTGCGCCAGGTCCAGCAACTGCCTGACCTCTTCCTCGTTTTCCAGGCGCTCCTTGAGCAGCGGCTCTTCCTCGATGGCATCGGCAATCGACACCGGTTTGCCCGGCTTGAACGGAATCAGCTTGGAAATGCCGTCGCAGAAGTTGTAGCCGAAATCCATCACGCGGCCCACGTCGCGGATCGCGCCCTTGGCCGCCATGGTACCGAAGGTGGCGATCTGCGAGACCGCCTCCTTGCCATACAGATCCTTGACGTGCTGGATGACGCGGTCGCGCCCTTCCTGGCAAAAGTCGATATCGAAGTCGGGCATCGAGACGCGTTCGGGATTCAGGAAGCGCTCGAACAGCAGGTTGTATTGCAGCGGATCGAGGTCGGTAATGAGCAGCGAATACGCCACCAGCGAACCGGCACCGGAACCGCGGCCCGGGCCGACTGGCACGCCGTTTTCCTTGGCCCACTGGATAAACTCGGCCACGATCAGGAAGTAGCCGGGAAATTTCATGTTGCAAATCGTGTCCGTCTCGAACTTCAAGCGCGACTCGTAGCGCGCACGCTCCTTTTCGCGCTTTTCCGGGTCCGGATACAGCTGGATCAAGCGCTTTTCCAGGCCGGCCTGCGACTCGGCAACGAGAAACTGGTCGATCGTCATGCCGTCCGGCGTGGGGAAATTCGGCAATTGCGGCTTGCCCAGGGTCAAGGTCAGATTGCAGCGCCTGGCGATTTCCACCGAATTGGCCAGCGCGGCCGGCAAGTCGGCGAACAGGTCGGCCATGTCCGCCTGCGACAGGAAGCGCTGGCTGTCATTGAAGCGTTTCACCCGCTTGGCGTTGGCCAGCATTTCGCCTTCGGCGATACAGGTGCGGGCTTCGTGGGCAATAAATTCTTCTGGGGAAATAAATTGCACGGGATGCGTGGCGACGACCGGCAAGCCCAGCTTGGCTGCCAGCGCCACCGCATGGCGCACCTGTGCCTCCTGATTGGCCTGGCCGCCACGCTGGATCTCGACATAAAAATGCCCGGGGAAAATCTCGGCCCAGCGCTGGGCGTTGCGTTCGGCCAGGGCCAGATTGCCATTCTCAATAGCTGTACCGACATCGCCGAAATGCGCGCCGGACAGCACAATCAAGCCATTTGCCGCGCTGTCATCCGGGTACAGCGCATAGGTATTCGTCGCCAGCGCCTGCAGCCACTCGATGCGCAGCTCGGCGCGTCCCTTGTACTGGTTCGTCAGCCAGGCCGTCGACAGCAATTCGCACAACTGCAGATAGCCCATGCGGTTCTTCGCCAGCAACAGCAAACGCGACGGCTTTTCGCGGTTGTCGTCATTCGTGATCCACACGTCGACGCCGACGATGGGCTTGATGCCCTTGCCGCGCGCTTCCTTGTAAAACTTGACCATGCCAAACAGGTTCGACAAGTCGGTAACGGCCAGCGCAACCTGCTTGTCCTTGGCGGCCGCCTTGACCACATCGTCGATACGCACCAGGCCATCGACGATCGAGTACTCCGAGTGCACGCGCAAGTGTACAAATGCGGGGCCTTGCGCAGCTTGCAGCGTCGCTTGCTGTGAACCTGCCGGAGCGCCGGCCTCTTGCATTACCATTTCCATCTGTGTGTACCGTTTCCTGCAAAATTCAATGGGGTCTATTCTACCGCGTCGCGGCCCCGGACCGGCGATGCGGCTCCAGCCAGCGGGCAAGAAATTCCAGCCGTGCACGTGGCAAAACCTCGCCTGCCGTCGCCTGTCGTGTATCCCGCCTGGCCCGTCGGGCTTATAATATCGGCTGTTCAGTCTAACCCGATCGCCATCATGCAAGCCTCTACCGCCGTTTCCGCCACCATCAGCCCACTGGCCGCCACGCCCGCTGCCACTTTTGTCAATATTGCCGCGTATAAATTCATTACGTTAGCCGATACGGAGGCCATGCGCCCCTTGTATCAGGAGCAATGCTTGGCGCTGGGCCTGAAAGGCACGATCCTGCTGACACCGGAAGGCCTCAATATGTTTCTGTCGGGCACGCGCGAGCATATCGATACATTCCTCGCCTGGGTGCGTAGCGACGCGCGCCTGGATGATCTGGAATGGAAGGAAAGCTTATCAAACGAGCAATCTCACAAGCGCATGCTGGTCAAGCTGAAAAAAGAAATCATCACCATGCGCATGCCGCTGATCCAGCCGGAACTGGGCCGCGCTCCGTCCGTCGACGCGCACACGCTCAAGCGCTGGCTCGATGCCGGCGTCGATGATGCGGGCAAACCCGTGGTCATGATGGAAACGCGCAACGCATTCGAAGTGGACGTGGGCACGTTCAACAACACGCTCGATTATCGTATCGACAAGTTTACGGAATTCCCGGCCGTCGCCGCCGCCCACAAGGAAGAACTGGCAGGCAAGACCGTCGTCACCTTTTGCACGGGCGGCATCCGCTGCGAAAAGGCCGCCATCCACATGAAGGAAATCGGCTACGACAGCGTGTACCAGCTCGATGGTGGCATTTTGAAATATTTCGAGGAAGTCGGCGGCGAGCACTACACGGGCGACTGCTTCGTCTTCGACTACCGCACGGCGCTGAACCCGAAGCTGGAGCCGACGGAAACCGTACAGTGCTTCGTCTGCCGCGCCGTTGTTACGCCGCGACAGCAGCTGGCGCCGGAATATGTGTATGAGGTGTCTTGCCCGCATTGCTTTAAAAATAGCTTTTCAGAAACTAATTAAAGGCGAAGGTGATTTTGCTTACCGGTGGCACCGCACGTCTCCCACCGAACTATTGCAACGGATGGGGCGTGCCATGGGTCATTCGGCACGACTCGTGGCTGTTCCAGCCAAGCGGCTGAAATTGGTGGCAGCAATACTTGGCAAGCAAGACATGGCACAGCGTCTGTGTGGCCCCTGCAGGTAGATTCCGAAAAAAGCAACGCTTGTTGGGATGGCGCCCCCAAGCACTCTCGATCCAGGTTTGCAAAAAGCAGCGAAAGGAAATACCAATGAAAATAATATTTGACCTTATACTGGCATTGATCGCATCGCTCATTTTAGTCGCTCCCGTCATCATCGTGGCGTTACTGGTTCGCTTTGCCTCACCCGGATCAGTACTGTACTGGTCCGACCGTGTGAGACGTAACAATAAAATCTTCAAAATGCCGAATTTCCGCAGCATGCTGGCCGGTAGGCCTGCAGTCGCCACCATCTGTTGGCGGATGCCCGCCCACCTTTGACACCGTGGGAAATTTTCTGCGCAAGAGCAGCCTTGAGGAGTTACCGCAGATGTGGGTATTATTTTCGGTAACATGAGCATTATCAGTTCTCGGCCTGCGCTTCAATATATTTATTCATCGAAATCTATTTGAGAGCATTATTGTCGATTCGACTTCCTCAGTAACCACAATAAAAATGAAATTATTTCTTGGATTTTCCCGTTTTCAGAAAAAGTTGGTTGCCGCATCAGTTGACCTTATTTTTTTACCACTTACTTTTTACTTATCTATCTTATTAAGATATGACACTGTTACTCCGGAACTATTTTCACATTATCTTTGGCTGATTGCCGCTACCCCGCTGGTATCAATTCCCATATTTATGCGTCTGGGACTGTACCGTGCAGTTATCCGCTTCATCGATCAAAAAATTGTCTACATGGTGATACTTGGCGTTACTGTATCAGTCGCTCTCCTGGTTGCGCTGAGCGCTTTCGCTGCGCACATGGAAGGTTACTCTCGCGGCGTCTTTGGCATCTACTGGGTCAGTGCAATCACCTATGTTGTAGCCAGTCGTTTCTTTGCGCGCGGAATTCTATTGCAACCGAGCAAAAAAAATACAGTTATCCGCGTGGCTATTTATGGTGCGGGAAAATCCGGCACGCAGTTAGCCAGTGCGCTGCGCGCCGGCCATGAATATCGACCTGTTGCCTTTATTGATGACATGAAAGAACTTCAAGGTTCGACCATTTCGGGCATCAAAGTTTATCCTGTGGCCGGCTTGCAGCCGGCTATCGAAAAAAATCGGATCAGTGAGATCCTTCTCGCTATGCCATCCATCAGCAAAAGCAAGCAACGCCATATTCTTAACGTTGTTGAAAATTACAAGGTCAAGGTAAAGGTCGCACCACCAGTAGAAAGTTTGGTCAACGGAGAGTTGCGCATGCAGGACGTGCGTGATATTGAAATCGAGGATTTGTTGGGACGCGACCAGGTGACACCAGACTTGGGCTTGATATCAAGTTGCATTACTGGAAAATCAGTGATGGTGACTGGTGCAGGCGGTTCGATTGGATCTGAATTATGTCGCCAGATCATCAAGTTGCAACCGTCACGCTTAATCCTGCTCGAGATGTCGGAATTTGCCCTGTACTCCATCAAGCAGGAATTAAAAGGAATCAATAGCACGCATAATCTCGATGTTGAACTTATGCCATTCCTGGGAACGGTGCTCGATACTGAAAAATGCAAACGTATTCTGACCACGTTTAATGTGGAAACGTTATATCATGCAGCCGCCTACAAGCATGTGCCTTTGGTTGAGCATAATCCCATCGAGGGCGTGCGCAACAACGTATTTGGCACACTCAGTATTGCACAAGCAGCCGTGGCGGCAGACGTCAAGTGTTTTGTGCTCATCTCCACCGACAAGGCCGTACGTCCAACCAACGTGATGGGCACGACCAAAAGGCTGGCCGAGTTGATTCTGCAGGCCTTCTCGCGAGAACACTCGCGTACCCGTTTTTGCATGGTGCGATTTGGAAATGTGCTTGGTTCGTCAGGCTCGGTGGTCCCGCTGTTCCGCAAGCAAATCGAAGCTGGAGGCCCCATTACGCTGACCCATCCCGAAATCACCCGTTATTTCATGACCATTCCAGAAGCGGCTCAACTGGTCTTGCAAGCGGGCGCCATGGGGGAAGGAGGTGATGTCTTTGTGCTGGACATGGGCGAACCTGTCAAGATCATGGATTTGGCCGAACGCATGATTCACCTGAGTGGCCTGGAAATAAAGAGCAAATCGGCTCCGGATGGCATAGAGATAGAGCATGTCGGCTTGCGTCCAGGTGAAAAACTCTATGAAGAGTTATTGATTGGCGACAACGTCGAAGGCACAGAACACCCACTGATCATGCGGGCACAAGAATCCGAGCTTCCTTGGCCAGAGCTTCAAGTGTTCCTGTCTGACCTCGACAAAGCCTGTAATCAGTTCAATTTTGAAACTGTGAGGGAATTATTATTGGCTGCAGTCAAAGAATACACGCCTCAATGTGGCATCGAAGACTTGATATGGAATGAACGAGGCCGCAAGCGCATGCAAATTAACAAGGGAAATGAAGTTTCACTATAAAATATTTCTGCCATATCCTGGACTATGACGCTGCTTGACAGCGTCATAGTCCAAGAAGCTGTATCCCTCCTGCCTGCGCGCCCAGACAGCGCACACGACGTACACTCAGTAGCCCCCCCATACTAATTAATGCCACCCACAAGCATTCGATACACGTGGACCAGATCGCGCCTTGCGAATAGTGATGGCCAGCTTGCTGTCGCTACCAATGTCAAATAAATATTACCAAAATACAATTCAAGCTGGCCGCACAACTGGCCACGATTGAAGTCGAGATCGAGCAATTGATGTTGATGATCGCCAAGCTGTAGCGGATGCAGTTCGGCCGCAAGCCCGAGAAGCTCGGCCGCCAGATCGAGTAATGGAAATTGCAGTTAGGGCACTTACAAGCCTCGAAGGGTGAGGCTGGTTTGCGTCAACTATCTTGGCCGGTCGGCGTCAATTATCTTGGCCGGTGAAGCGAGTTGTTGTTAATCCTTCTGAGTTGTCGCCTTGCCGCTGGCCGGCGCCTGCGCCGACTTC